>DUKC01000010.1 GCA_013329495.1 Thermoplasmata archaeon | reverse complement strand
AGCTGATTGGCCAACACATCGGGAACGCAGAGAATGGCAGCAAGCAAGTTGCAATCACAGGCAATTGATACCAAAAGCAGCAAGAATACAGGGCAGTCATTGACCATGTTTCAATAAACTCTCTTAAAAAGTAATTGCATGATTCAAAGCACGTTAAAGCACTCATCATGGTAAAATACAAAACAGTATATTAATAACTTTCCATGTCCCATTCGGAGTTGAAACGTCGATGGCGCTTTCTTTCTCTTTCCCGAGGTAGCCATCTTGGGCCCGTCTTAGGATGGTGAAGAGATATTTGGTAATGTCTACCCCTCTAGCATTAATCGTTAGCTTTATATACCACTCCTTTATTCTAAGGGTAGTAAAAAAGGTAAATCCAAACGCTCCAGGGTTATGCTACTGCATCCCTCCGTTAGCCTAATAGACTTTTTTGGCTGATAGAGCGTTACGGGTCTGCCTATGAAACCCGAGAAGGGAAGTGATTCAAAATGACAAAGAAAAGCAGGCCAAAGAAGGGTTCTCACGCCTACTCGCCGAGGAAGAGAGCGAGGTCAATAGTGCCACATATAAGCGCGTGGTCCACAAATGGCGATAGGGTCAAAATCCAAGGGTTCGCCGGTTACAAAGTAGGAATGAGCCATGCGTTCATGACAGACTATAGACCCGCCTCCACAACGGCAGGGCAAGAGGTTAGGGTCCCAATTTCCATCATCGAAACTCCCCCAATTAATGTGGTTGGGATTCGCGGATACAAGCTAACACCCTATGGCTACAAGACTCTCACCGAGGCATGGGCAACAAATCTTTCTAAAGAATTGGCAAAGCGAATACCACTTCCCAAAAAACCCTCACAAAAATGGGGGCCAATCGATTCTGCTGATGAGATTTTCGCTCTTGTGCAGACATTTCCAGATAAAGTCCATTCAATCCCCAGCAAGGTGCCTGAATTGATGGAAATTAGAATCGGTGGAGGAACAGCAGCTGATAGAATTGAGTACGCAAAATCAATTTTGGGTAAAGAAATAGATGCCAGTGATGTTATCAAGGAAGGAGACATGCTTGATATTGTGGGGATAACAAAAGGCAAGGGGTTCCAAGGCAGGACTAAGCGTTTTGGTACGAAGTTGCTGTCACACAAGAATTCAAAGCATAGAAGAATGATTGGTACCCAAGGTCCATGGCATCCAAGTTGGATTCGTTCGTCAGTTCCATCCGATGGTCAGATGGGCTATCACCAACGAACAGAATGCAACAAAAGAGTGCTCAAAGTTAGCACAAACGCTGAAGAGATTAACCCAAACGGTGGATTCCCACATTATGGTGTTGTCAAAAACAAGTATCTGGTAATACATGGTTCAATTCCAGGTCCAGCAAAGCGACTGTTGAGGATGAGAGATGCAGTAAGATACCAGAAAGGGGTTAAACCGGATCGAGTAACGTTGTCTTATGTATCACAAACTTCTAAACAAGGATGAGGTTGATAAGAATGCTGGTTAATGTGTATGATTTGGAAGGAGAAGTGAAGGAAAGCGTAGAACTGCCAAAGATATTCAGCACTTCTTTTAGACCCGATCTTATTAGGAAGGCGGTGTCCATCGCTCAGTCCAACAAGCGACAGCCTTATGGTTCTTCTCCTCTTGCAGGAAAGAAGCACTCCGAAGAATCCTGGAGCGTTGGTAGGGGGGTATCAAGGGTTCCGCGCCTCTCACAAGGAAGGAGAGCGGTATTGATGCCCGGTTCGGTTGGCGGTAGAAGAGCTCATCCACCGAGACCAGACAAAAAAATGAAAGAAAAGTTGAACAAGAAGGAAGCCAGGCTTGCCAAAAACTCAGCTCTCGCAGCCACTGCTGATAAAGAACTCGTTTTGTCAAGGAACCACAGGTTTAATCAAAAGCTGAGCTTGCCTCTGGTTGTTACGGATGACTTCGAAAAGCTCAGTAATACCAAGAGAGTTATCAATATTTTCCAAGCTCTCGGAATTTGGGACGATGTCTGCAGATCAAAGGAAAAGAAGCACATCAGACCAGGAAAAGGAAAGCTGAGGGGGAGAAAATACAAGAGGGCAAAGTCCCTGCTCTTGGTTTTATCAGAGAAGTCCTTTGTTCAGAAGGCTACTGGAAATTTGCCTGGTGTTGACGTGGTTCATCCAAAAGAACTAACAGTAGAACTGCTTGCTCCAGGAGCAGACCCCGGCAGGTTAACTTTATTTACTAAATCGTCACTGAAAAAGGTAGGTGAGCCAAATGGATCCTCATAAGATACTATTCTTCCCGTTTGTTTCAGAAAAGTCATCTCAGCTAATTGAAGAAAACAATTCACTCGAGTTTGTAGTTAGGAGGAGAGCAAGTAAAAAGCTCATCAAGCACGCTGCAGAGCAGCTGTTTGAAGTAAAAGTCGATCGAGTAAACACAAGAATAACCAAAGAGGGAAAAAGAGCGATAATAAAACTAAATCCAGATTACAAAGCGGAGGATATAGCAACAAGGATTGGAATATTCTAGAGGAGGTAAAATGGGTAAAAAAATGATTCAGCAGAGACGCGGAAGGGGAACATTTCAATATCGAAACAAGTCCTCAAAAATAAAAGTTAAGTATATCCCTCCATCCCCCGAGTCAAAAGGGCAAGTGCTTGATCTCATTCACGAACCCGGGCATACTGCGCCTGTAGCGGAGCTTAGATTGCACAATGGTAAAAAAATTCCTTTTCTTGCGCCAGAAGGAATTGCTGTGGGGGATGAAATTCTTTTTTCCCAAAAGCCACACGTCGAACTTGGCTCTGTCTTGCCTTTAAAGCACATCCCTGATGGAACCCCCATTTTTAATTTAGAATTAAAGCCTGGGGATGGAGGAAAATTGGTTCGAGCCGCGGGAGCTTATGCAACTGTTACGTCTCACGATGCAAAAGGCGCGACTCTCTCTCTGCCCTCTGGCAAATTCAAGCAGTTAAATCCTGATTGTAGAGCAACTATTGGTATCTCTGCAGGAGGAGGCAGAGGCGATCAGCCTTTTTTAAGTGCAGGTAAAAGGTACAAAGCGTTTAGGAAAATGGGAAAAGTGTTTCCAAGAGTTTCAGGTGTAGCAATGAATGCTGTTGATCATCCTCATGGCGGAGGCTCTCATGGCTATGAAGGCGGACCGACCTCCCTGTCAAGAGGTGCCTCGCCAGGCCAGAAAGCAGGTAAGGTCGCTCCAAAGAGAACAGGTAAGAGGTGACTAGGAATATGCCAAAAAAGCGAAGAAAAGTTGAGTTAAAGAAACCAAAGGAGTTTAAATACAGAGGCAAGTCAGCCGATGAAATAAAATCTCTCGATATGGACAAGCTGTTGTCTCTCCTTTCGGCTAGGGCGAGAAGAAGTTTAAAGCGGGGGCTTACCGAGGAGCAGAACGTGCTTCTCGAAAAAGTATCGAAAGTTAAGGAGGATACCTTGGTCAAAACACACCTCAGAGATATGGTTATATTGCCTCAATTTATAGGTCATTTGGTTGGTATTTATAATGGGAAATCTTTCATTCAAGTTAGAATAAAGCCAGAAATGTTGGGTCACTATCTGGGCGAGTTGGCTGTCACTAGAAAAGTGGTGAGACACACAGGGCCAGGCGTTGGAGCGACGCGTTCATCCAAATATGTACCTCTAAAATAAAAGGTGAAAAAATGTCCTACTCAGTAACATTGGGCGAGGGAAAATTCAGCAAGGCCTTTGGAAAGGAGCTTCACTGCTCACCCAAGCACTCTCAAAATATCTCAAGGGCAATAAAAGGAATGAAAATCTCAGAGGCGGAACAGCTGCTGGAAAAAATTTGTGAGAAAAGGGAGCCTTTGCCCTTCAGAACGCATCTAGGAAAAATGTCTCACCGAAAAGGCGGGTTCGGCCCCGGAGCATATCCAGTCAAGGCTGCTTCTATGATAGCTGGCGTTCTAAAAAATGTTAAAAGCAACGCAGAGTCAAGCGGTTTAGATCCCGAAAATTCGGTCATAATCCACTGCTCAGCCTACAAAGGCAGACCCATTCCTGGTACCAAACCAAGGGCTCACGGTAGAGCAACAAAGTGGGACAAACAAAGGACAAATATTGAGCTCGTGGTTAAGGAGTTGGAGGGTTAAATGGCAGGAGAAAGAAAGTTAATAAGAGACTTAGTAACCCAAATGTTGCTTAAAGAGTACTTGCAAAAAGAGGTTCAGAGGAGCGGGTTTGGAGGTATGAAAATCCAGAGAGGCCCCATGTCGACAAACATCTCTATGGAAATTCAGAGGCCTGGTTTGGTGATTGGAAGGAAAGGGAGTGCCATAAGTGATCTAACGGCTCGCATCTCAGATAAATTTGGTATGGAGAATCCTCAAATCGAGATTCAGGATATAAATAATCCCTCACTGAATTCTAATCTGATGGCTTATCAACTGACCAAAATGCTTAGAAGAGGATGGAATCATCGCAGGGCAGCATATACAATTGTAACCCGCATAATGGAAGCAGGAGCCAAGGGTTGTGAAGTCATTATTTCAGGAAAGTTAACTTCTCAAAGGCACAGGACCCTTAAGATCACGAAAGGTTACATAAAGCACTCCGGCGAGGCTGCTAAAGAAGTCATGTCGAAAGGTTACGCAGAGGCAAAGCTCAAGCCAGGTGTAGTAGGCGTCGTTGTTAGCATTATGAAATCAGATGTGCTGTTGCCTGATAAAATCAAGGAGAAGGCACCTGTAAAAGAGATAGAGAAAGAAGTGGAGGCTCCTCAGGTGGAGGAGGCTCCAGGTAAAGAGGCCAAGGAGGCAAAAGAGCCAAAGGAGACCAAG
>DUKC01000060.1:15474-15596 GCA_013329495.1 Thermoplasmata archaeon | reverse complement strand
GCAGTCTTCGTTCAGCACGGCAACATGAAAGGTCCAGCAGAGTTGTAAGGCATCCGCAAAATCTCTTGGTGGCTTTGAGGATAGCCATCTCAATCTCTCTTCAATTTCCTTGAGTTCTTTCT
>DUKC01000060.1:14643-15336 GCA_013329495.1 Thermoplasmata archaeon | reverse complement strand
GGATCACCCGCAACCTCAGCACCTCTTTCTTTGCAAAAGTCTATTATTCCATCGATCCCATGCTGAAGCGGATAATAATAATTTATAACTTCTCTGCCCTGAGGAAGCGTGTATCCTGAGTCAAACATACACACTATGTTCCTCATGATGGCTTCCTTTTCATCGTATCCTGAGACTAGTTGTTCATATGCATGGCCCAAGTCCTCAACCGATCTGTCTTTCCAAAGTTTGGCAACTCTGAGTAGTATTGGTAGCTCTTCTTTCCTCAATCCGAACTTACCTGCGATTGAGATGACGTTGCCGGCACTTTTCGTAACGTTTCCTCCTCCTTTTCCCCATTTGGTAAGGAGGTCCGAACTGACTTTCCCTGCCTTGAGTGCCTCTTTGTAAAGTTCGTCCTCCTTGTCCATGTAGTACCCTTCAGACAGCCATGGCATTGGGAAGGAGCCCCTTAGATAGAATTCCTTACCCATTACCAAAAGCTCACCAGGAAAAATCTCAGGAGTCAAATGAGAGAATGCGCACTTCAGCGCTTCAGCTCTTCTGATGATCAGAATTTCTCCTTCGAGCTCATCATACCTTCGGGTGTACCAGTAAGGAAATTCCATGGTCGCTGACGATTTTGTATCGAAGTAGAGGTCTCTTATTTTTTTGGCTCTTTGGCATGGCTCTTTTTTGGTTTCTCTGTCTACC
>DUKC01000060.1:0-14588 GCA_013329495.1 Thermoplasmata archaeon | reverse complement strand
TATACTGCTCATTCCCTAAAAACATTTTGTTAATATGTTTTGTTAATACGCATAAACGTAGTTGTTGGTGTGGCATCCTCCCGCCGATAAAGTTAAAACAGTCATTAATCCTTGCTTTTAGCGCCAGGGAAGGGATTTGAACCCTTGAGGTCTTTCGACCAACGGTTTTCGAGACCGTCGCCTTGGTCCGCTCAGCCACCCCGGCATTAACTTGACAGAAAAATTAATAACCGAACTCCTTTATTAGACTTTAGACTATCGGTTATTAATAAATAGTGGTAGGTTACCTAAGTAACCCCAATCAAAGAGCACATCCAAACAGTGCTATCCTTGACTTGCTCCCGTGGTGTAGTCCGGCCAATCATTCAGGCCTTTCGAGCCTGGGACTCGGGTTCGAATCCCGACGGGAGCACTCAACTCTCAGAGAAACGAACAATTACCTTATTTTTGATAGCTGGGTTGCAAAAAAGAATGATTGGAAATGATCCCCTAACTCGGAAGTGCTCTTCACCTGTTGCGATTCCGTCTGCCTAGTTATTGTCTATGACTTGGCAGGGGAAGCTAACTCCTTAAATATCAAGTTCGCTTCCTCATAAGCCTCTTCTAGATTTTTATTAACAAATTTATTGATCTCAACCTTAGCTTGATTGGCCTTGCCACTTCTTAGCATTTTTTCAATCTTCTTCTCAAATTTTTGAGACTGACCCAACTCTGTTTGGTAGATTTTCTCCCATTTCTCCAAAACCAAAGGCTGATAAACTTCGTAATTCTTCTCTACGAGATATTGTAATCGTTTAAATCTCCACCAAGCTGAATCACTTGTATAATTTATCCAATCCTCCCCTCCAATTCCGCTTCGCCATGGTTTAAAGATTTCGGTAGCACCTGTATAGATAGGGACAAAAACCGATCCGCATGGAGGGCACACTGAGAACCAAATTAGCTGAAGTTGTCTAGGCATCCAAGGCTTGAGATGGCAAACCATTGAGGCAGAAGTCCTACTCACGCAAATTGTCCTATAGCTTGGATTTTTGTGGGGAGGATACCAATATAGCTCAGTATTTTCATAGTGGTCCCTCATTACTTCCATCAGATCTTCTGGACAAATCTTTCCGAGCTTAGGTTCCAAAAGTTCTAGCCCTCTTTCGATTCTTGTCTGTGAGGAAAGAAATGGATAACCTTCGGCAGAATAACACCTAGCAAAATTAAATTCTTCCCTAGATTTGCACCATCCTTGCTCAATAGCATACTCAACCAAATCCTCGCTTCCTAGATCCCAATGATCAGTTATTTGAAATTGATTTGCAATTATTTTGATTCCTTCGACTTTTGCTGCGACCCAATGTCTGGGAGTAATCTCAACGATCCATGCCTCTGTAGAATTTGCTAGGGGATACACCTTGCCATGCCCAAATTCATCACCGCTAAATCCGTAAGTTGTAACAAGGTCCCCTATTAATTGAACAGCATCAGCAGGGTTCTTTGCTCTTTCTAAAACTAACCTACACAGCTCGTCAGACCGGATTCCCTTCTCCGCTTCTTCTCGTGTTGGAGCATCGTTAATTCCAGTTGCCAAACCCCATTCATTTATCCCCATCCCCATTCCCCACCACGTAGGGCCTTTTGATCCTATCCATGCCCACGTAGTTGATACTTGAGGAATTTCAACATCTTGAAGTTTAACTCTTGAACCAGCGGAGTAACGTTCCCTCGGTGAATAATAAAGCCATGACAAATCAAATTCGGAAAGATCATTGTTCTTAGCAAATAAAACTGATCCATCCAAAGTAGCATCTGCCGTAGCCAGAACAGCTGTGCAGTTCTGAACTTGAAATTCTTCCGGTAGTTGAATCTCTCCCGATGAAGAGAAAAGCAGAATTGGTTGGGCGAATAAAACTGCAATTACTATTAAAAAGGTCTTTTTATGCGACATTATTGCTTGAAAATGGCCTTGCGGTTTAAAAAAACTATCGTGAACTCTCAATTTCTTTTCGTAAGTGATTTGAACTTCGGGTTAAAGCCTCGACGGGAGTACTTTTTGTCAGTAAAATTTAATTACCATATCTCAAAGATGCTTTATATAGCTAAAAAAGGAAGACTTGCAAGAGGGTTGGGTCAATGCCTTTGTCTTCTGTTTGAAGATTGCCGACAAAGTCTTGCTTAGCTCTCTTAATCTGTTCATCCTGTGGCTGATTAAAACTGTGTACCAAATGAAAGCCGTCCCTCCCGTCCTTTTTTTTGCTGGCCTCTTTCCATCACCTTCATTAGAGTAACTCTGAAAAGGCTTACTAAACACTGTATAGAAATAAAGAGGGTACATGGCATCTTCGCCGCCGAAATTGCCGGTGAGGGCGTAACCTTCAACAATGTTGTTTCCATCCACCCTTGCCCAGGCCTCATAGTACTTGGTGAAGGTGCTCCCAGCGTCTATTTGAATCAATGGTTTGGTTGAGGCAGGAAAAGTGTACTTATGGAAACCAACATGCTGTGTTGCAGTTAGTTCCACCTGGATATTACAATCCTTAAGACTGACAGCATAATAGCCTGGTTGAGCCTCTTCGTCATCATGATTGTAGTGTGAACTGCTGACGGATCCAATAGATGGAGTCACAAGGATGTTTCCCCCTTCGCCTTCGCAGCCCACGCCGCCCAAACGGAAGTGGCTAAAACCCTTAATTTCATCACAGTCATAATCATATCCAGCATGATTTCTAAGAACAGTATCAGGGCCTAATCTAACCAAACCAAATGGCCTCACTGGGCCAGGATAAAGTTGCCCATGATCTCCTGCAGTCCCTATGAATGGATTCACGTATTTGTTTAAATCTTCCAATGGAATAACTTCCTCTTTTTTTTCATGTTCAATACAACCAGAAAATGCAGTTTCTATCAAGATGCCCACTGCCAATATTGCGAGTATTGTTCTCATTTTCTTTGGTATCTTATATTGTCTTGAATATAAGTATTTGTTTAGCTAATTTCCTTTTTATGCACCAGCAAACAAGCTCGATTTGATCGAAATATTTTTAAACCCCTTATATATATTCAATATATATGAAGAAAGGAGACTTAACACCTGCAAACGAGCTGCACATCAAAAATATAGTAGGGTTCTTTGAAAAGAGAGTCACCAAATTTGGCACGGGGGCAAAAGTCGACTGTCCAAAAGAATATCTTGGAAAAAGAGTGTATTTGGTGGTGTGCAGGGATTGAAGAGCTATCTGAAGCAACTCTAAGAGGAAACCATTCGATTGGCTCTAGAAAGAGATCGTACTCTTGAGCAAGTTAGTTTGTTGCAGAAGGAAAACGAGGAGCTAAGGAAAAAGCTGAGGTTTTATGAGAATCCCCTCCCTCCTCACAACCCACGCTGAAGAAGAGGGTCAGAGCTGAAAGAGTCGAGAAGAAAAGAGGAGCATCCAAGGGGCACAGAGGTACTACTAAAAAGCATAGGGATCCAGATGAAGTGATCGATTTAACCACAATTTTCTGTCCCTACTGTAACCCCGAATTGGGAGAACCGATAAAGACTGAAACGAAGCTAGTGGAGGACATGCCCCCTCCGAAAAAGATCAAAGTAACTCAGTTCAACATCGATGTCTATAGATGTCCCAATTGTGGAGCAGAAGTTAGATCCAAACACAGGGATTGTCCGCAGGCAGGAGATCTCGGTGTTTGCCTGCTGGTCTGCATGACCATGCTCAAGTATCACCTGAGAGGCCCTCTGAGAAAGGGGAGGGATTTTCTGTGCTACAACGATTCATTTGAAATCAGTCCTAAGGGAGTTATGGATGGATTATTGAGAGAGGGTGATTCTTGTAAGGATGGGTATGAGGATTGGGAGAAATTAGGAGACGAACTTCTAAGCAAGTACTGGGTAATTCAGGGTACGAGTGCCTCGGAATTGCCTGAATGGTGGTTAGAGATTGTAAAGCCTGAGCCACCGTGCTCTTTTGTGAGACTATGGTGAAACCCTTTCAGATCTTTAGTTGATGTCACGTGTTCGCCTTGTCAGCTTATTTAGGGATAGGGAGGGAATACAGGTCAAATCCATTTGAGAGGCCTTATAGGTATAATGCCCAATTTGTGCTACAATTTCTAAAACCCTCCAAATTAGGTTTTTCCCTCATTTTAAAAGTATTACCAAGAAGCTTTTTAAGTTTAAAAAGAGAAGAGCATAAAGCTTTCAACAAGCTAAAAGAAAATGACTTGATGTTTTATCAGACAGAAGTATGAGAATTCTTTCGACAAATAGTATAAATGAATGATAAACTTTATTATACCAAAAAGTGTATTATAAATCTAATTAACGGCGAAACAATGGCAAAAAAGAGAACATTGATAATTTGCATAGACCGAGATAACGATCTTGGTCGAAAGGCCAACGTCAAAGGTCCAATAATAGGTGAAGAAGCAAACATAAGGGCAGCTGAAGCTCTCGCCGTTGCAGATCCTGAAGATACCGACGTAAATTCCATCTTTTCTGCTATCTCAGCTTATAACGAAATAAAGAAATCACGCGCAGACGCTGAGATTGCAACTCTAACCGGAGATATAAAAGTCGGGATGCAGTCCGATTCTATAATAGCTAAACAGTTAGAAGAGGTAATTCAAAAGATAAGACCAGACGATGCTGTTCTAGTGTCAGATGGAGCTGAAGATGAATTTATTCTCCCTTTAATTCAATCTAGAGTAAAGATTAGCTCGGTTAGAAGAGTCATTATAAAACAGAGTACAAACATCCAATCAATGTATTACCTTTTCCTGAGATTTTTGGAAGACGAGAAGGTGCTAAAAACTTTTGTCGTACCTGTATCCATAGCATTGCTGATCTGGGCTGTGGCAGGGCTTGCGAACATCTCGCAAATTGCATACCTGATACCGTTGGTAATAGCTCTTTATTTCCTCATCAGAGCCTATAAGCTGGAAGACGTGGTTCGAAGAAGTACTAAACTAGTCTGGAGCGAGATCATAACCGGAAAACTATCGTTTTTTACTTTCCTCATAGCCTTGATTATTGTTCTAGCGGGAGGAATGAGCGCTTTCAGTGATCCTGAAAATCCAATTCCACCGGAAACACCATTGCCAGAATATGTTCTAGAATTTATTCACAGCATGTTGATGTGGGTAATCCTAGCTGTTCTTGTTTGGGTAGGCGGAAAGATATTTGACACTTACGTACACGAGAAAAAAATTTACTGGAATTACATTATTATATCTTTGTGGACTCTTTCTGTGGGGTTGATCATCTCGGCTACCTTGATTCTAGTACTCGGATTTGTTAGAGAGGAAGCTCTACCAGGAATTCTGGATCTAGACTTCTTTGCTCGAATTGGGGGAGGTGTTCTAATCGCCATAGTGGGATCTTTGTCATACAGGTTTATCAAAGAAACCTTCGAAAAAAAGAAGGAAAAGCTTCCCATTGATTTGGAGGAATAGCGAGACCGCTCTATCTTTCAAGTCTTGCATCCCTAGAAAAAGGTAAAAGAAAAAGTCTCTTTTTCACATCAGATTGGAAGAGAGCGGGGTTTTAGGGGAGATTCCAAAAGTTTTAGCCGGCTGATCACGCTTAGCAATTTAGAGGGATAACAACACTTGATATGTGCACATCAGAGATTTAAAAACTAGAAGATGAATCCTATTCAAAAAACATATGCCATCACATTGATCGATAAAGAAAGTTGTTTGGAAAGCAAAAACTAATTATAAGGGAGAGCTAATATTATTCAATAATAAGGTGAAGAATGTTTAAAGGATTTGGAAAAGGTGAAAAGGCCAAAAAAAGATACTTATCTCCTGAAGAGATAGAGAAGAAGATATACGAGCAAAAAGGTAAGATTCCTTATTTCATGCTAAGAGAGCTTAATGGATCCTTAAAAGAAAAAGAAATAACTAAGGAGAAATTTGATAAGATAATAGAGAATCTCACAGAACAAGCCGAACAGACAAGAATAGACAAAAGAATAGGAAATATGGGGGAAGAGCTAGCAAAACTTTCTAAAGGTATGGATGCGGTAAAAGGTTTAATAGGCGCAGAGAAGGAAATTCCCCAGGAATTCCCATTGGATAAAATTGGGGCGGTTGAAAGAAGGATTAACGAAATTTCAAGGAAAATAGAAGAAAGGTTATCAAGCAACAACGAATTAGTCGCGAGATTGACTGATCGATTAAATGCAATTGAAGCAAAAACGCTGGACCTCCCAAAAGAAAGAGTGGAGAGTTTAAACAAAGGGGTCGCTGATGTTTCTGAGGGCATAGGAGATCTATCCAGGGACATGAACAATATTTTGGGAGGAGTAAATATCGAAGAGATGATTCCCGAAGAAGAGTAAATAAAAAATTTCATTAGCACTGAGAAATAAAAGGAAAACGGATAGAAAAGAACAATAGGGGCTATTCTGGGTTTTTAGCACCAAGCCTTTCGGTTCTTACTGCAGAAGGTGTTTTACGAATATTATCAATGGTACGGCTATTGGCTCACCAATGCTTTTTCCTTCTAGAACAGCTATGTTGCCAAAGACTCTTGGGGAGATATCTACTCTTTTCACCCCTCCCTATTTTCTTCTCTTAAAGAACAACGAGAATTTTTGCCTCTTTTACTCCAGAAATTTTTTTCACTTTCTGCTCGACCAGCTCCATAAGTCCTCCAATGCTCCATCCTTCAAGAATGACTACATTATCATAAGGTCCGGTTAGGGTGTCTGCTCTTATTGCACCATCTAATCTGTTCAGCTCTTTTCTGACAAGCTCCTCTTTTCCGCATTCCGTATTGATGAATACATAAATGCCTCGAATCCTTTTTTTCTGGGGTGCACCTGAAGCAATTTTTGCTCCACAGAATCTGCAAAACATGTCTTCCGTCTCACATTTCTGAGCACACTTGGGACAATATATCGTTCCAACACTTTTTTCTGGCAGTTTGATTTTTTCATTATCTTCTTTGGGTTTGCCCTCGATTGATTCTTGCAAATCATCCGTTTTTTCTAAATCGACTGATTTTTTTGGTATTGCCGCTCCTTTGCCTCTCACTTTTTGAAAGTGGATTTTTGCCGATGAAGTTAGAGAAGTTATCAAACGGTAGGGATAATGGCAAAAAACAAAATAGGTAAGATAGGAAGATTCTGAATTTTTGCTCTGGTATTGAGTTGTCCCGATTAGCCTGACGATCTGGATATCAGTGTTTCCGTCTTAACTACGTGATGGATTTTGCGTAATTTTTCAAATACCAACCTAGTGAGCTCGTCTAAGTTTTCTCCTTCTAATTCAACAATATTATCAAAGGCTCCTGTCACGGTGTCTGCTTTTCTTACTTGTTCAGTATGCAACAATTCCTTCTTAACATCTTCTTCATGACCTAGTTCAGTATTGATTAGCACATAAACGGTGTACATTCTATTTCCTCCTGAAATACATATAGAATTGTAGTATATAAAATTAACATCGTCGAGAGAAGGGCAAATGGACGAATTTGAACTGCAAAGAGCAGGCCTCAATTCAGATTCTACAGGGTCCTTCTCTCGCCAGATACTCCATCAAGCAGCCGAAAAAAATAGTAAGTCCTATTTTGCAAACATCATTCTCAGCCGATCTCCCGCGTTCTCTGCGTGGTCGGCTATCTCTCCGATTAGCTCAACGACCTTGATCAGGTGAAAGATGGACAGTGGATCTAGATCTGCACTAAATATATTTTTCGTTAGCCTCTTTTCTACCTCATCTGCTTCCCACTCTTTTCGGTGGGTCTCTTTTATAGCCTGTTTGGCTTTCTCTCGATCTTTTTGCCTAACAGCTCCTCTGACCAATGCTTTTACTTCTTTCACAGCGTTGTCATAAGCACCAACGCACTCTATAACTTTTTCCAAATGTTTTAAAAAATCTTCTCTGAACTCATTAGGAATCACGTTCCTTTTGAACTTTAACCAAACACCCGCATTCTCTGCATAGTCTAGTATAGCATCCTCCTCTCGCAAACAATCCAAAAACGTCGATTTGTCAATTCGCATAAATATGCTTTTTGGTAAGTGTGCCCTTATATTTCCCTTGATTAGGTCTGCTTCGTGCTCTATTTTGATTATCTTATTGGTCAGTTCTTCAAACCTCTCCCACTCCCCATCGCAGTATGCTTCCATTGCATCTTTTAAAACAGAAATGCATTCCTTTGCCTTCTCGTTATGACTGAGAAGGCCATCGAAGGGAGACCGCCTCACTATTTCCGCCATCGGGGTTCTTGTGAATTTCCTTCTGCCCATAAATATTTATACGCACCTTAAAATTTAAAACTATCTATATGCCCAGTGCAATCAGCCCAATAAAAAGGAGAAATGATAGGGCAATAACAACTGGAACCGTTACTAGCCAGGAGTACACTATCTGCTTCACCTTTCCGAAATTCACGGCATCGAATCCTCTTGCCAGCCCAACGCCGATCACCGCGCCAACGATCGTGTGTGTTGTTGAAACCGGCATCCCAAGCGAGGAGAATATGAGCACCGTGGTGGCGCACGCAACATCAGCAGAGAATCCCCTGCTTGGTGTGAGGTCAGTGATTTTCTTGCCGATAGTCCAAACCACCCTATAGCCCCAGGTCGACAACCCGACAACGATACCAATTCCTCCAAAAGCCAATATCCAGATGGGTATTTCTGTTCCTGAAAATCCCAGCACAGTTGCCATCGGGGCGATTGCGTTTGCAACATCGTTTGAACCAAAAGAAAAGGCCTGGTAGGATGAGGAGAGTATGACCAAATATCTTAAAATTCCACTCTCTAGTTTGGGCACGTTGTCGGATTTTTTAAGAAAGTGAAGCATGACCTTGTATATCAAGAAAGCCATAACCATTCCCCCAAAAGGAGACAGAATCCAGCTTGCCACAATCTTGACCATCACGAACCAAGAAATGTCCCCAAGGCTTATCGTTTTCATGAGAGCACATCCCAATCCAAAACCAAGCATTGCACCCACCACCGAGTGAGAGGTTGATACGGGCAGAGAAAAGTAGGTGGCTATAGTAATCCAAAGAGCTGCTGCGAGCAGAGCTGAAAGGCATCCTATTAGAACCAAGTGGGGATCGATGGCTTGAATAGGTACTATTCCTCCGCCAACGGTCTTGGTTACTCTTGACCCAAAGAAAGTCGCTCCGAGAAAATTTAGAATGGCGGCAAGCACTATGACTTGTCTCATGGTTAAAGCTCTTGATCCCACGACATCCCCCATTGAGTTGGCGAGATCATTGGCGCCTATATTCCAGGCCATGTAGAATGAGAGAGCCAGACCCGCAACAAAATAAACAGGCGGAAGAGCTGTCAAAGCAACCCTCCGTTCGTGCAGTCAACTTTTTCTTTGTTAAACAGGATGGCATTGGGAAAAGAGAGGCTCCCTTTGTTTATTGAGTCCTTTGTGTCCACGATAGTTGAGAACGAGCGGAGGATTAAAAGAGTTACTTTGACTTGCGCAGCCCCACAGAGCCTTTTAGCAAGTTCTTCCAAAATACCGCTTATTTTAGCCATGTACCAATCAACAAATCATTCAAAACTTTATAGGCAGGAAACAGGTCTTCGTCTTTGACTAAGAAGATCGTGTCCGTGTAACAACTCAAAGTCTCAACAATGTTGATTCCCTTTGAAGCCAGAGCGCTGTAGAAAAAAGAGACGACCCCGGGAGTAGATTCGATTTCTCTGGGGGACCTGATCATTATTTCAGATAGGCCTCTCTCACTGTCAATCACAGCATTTCCCAGCAAGCCTTTTGTTTCCTCGAGCCACGCTTCATCCATAACCAAAGTGATGGAGGATAAGGCGGTTATCACCTGAAGCATTCGGTCAAGCACATGCTCGACCTTTAGCAGAATGCGCCAATCATTCTTGGCTATCAGTGTGGCTATTTTTGATTTCGTTTCGATCTTACTTTCCTTTAAGATGGTCCTTATTCTCTCATTTTCCTTTTTGGGTTTTATCGAATATAGCTGGGAGACCGCAACCAGAACGTCCTTTTCATCCAGACTTTTTTCTTTTGCAATATTTTTAGATAGATTGGGAAAATCGATCAACCCCTCTTTTATGCACTGACGGACAGCTGGCCTTGAATTTATGTATTCTTCAACTATCTTTGCGACGTCTGCCATGAAAAATTAAAAGCAATTGAGGGAAATAAAGTTTTGCTTTTGAAATCGCTGAAGAAAAAGTGTTGAGATGAAAAGAAGCGTGTGTTTGGCATCAGGATTCTTGCTCTTGGGAATTGTTAACGCGTTTGAAGGATATGACATACTTACTCATGCTCTGCCCTTCTGGCATTCAATGGTCTTGCTCTCTTTCGTTTTGCTTTATTCTGGTTTTATTCTAGAAATTTCAAAGAAATAAAAATCTCCTTTGCAAGAAAGTTTTATAGCTAAAGTCCCCCTTCTTTTTTCTGGAGAGCTTCAGCTCTCAATTCGAGAGAAGAAACAGCTTGCACGAATGCCATAAACCAAAAAGAGAAAGCAGTGACAGAATACTTTTTGGTCGAGAATTAGGTGAACTGAAGTGCGCCTTTTTTACTCTCCCTTCGTTGCGATATATTCCCATTTTATTTGAATCTAAGGTCCTTGTTTTCTTCGAAGGATTTTCTCTTGATATTTTGTATCAGTTAGCATCATTTGTTTATTCGCCGCTTCTCAGTTTTAGCACTTCTCTCCAAATTTTCATTGATTGACCTTTGCCCTTTTTTATACTCCTTAGGAGGTACACAAAGCCGCAAAAACACCCCAGAACTCTAGTTTCACAAAATCGAGGCGAAAAAAAGGCCCACAACTAAAACCGTGGGAGGATGTCACAAAACAGACTCTAGATAAGTTTGGCAAATGTGCACCTGAGCAGTCCTTTCTTTGCTGTTTTAAATTCTCTAAATATTTTTCTCTTTTTCGGTCTTTTTTGGGTATAGTGATTCACTTGCCCTAAAGGATGGTATTTAAGACTTCTTCTATTTCTTCTTTTTTGAATGGTTTTGTAACTATCCTCTTTTCTGCCCCAACTTTGACGGCCTCGTTCACCAAAGCTTCTTCTCCACCTAATGCGGATACTATAAGTATCTTCGCCTTTTCATCAAACTGCTTTAAATCTCTAGTTGCATCTATTCCACTGTATTTCATGACTATATCCATCAGCACTATATCCGGTTTGCATCTTTTGTATTCGTCTAAGACTTTTGAGCCATCGTCGCACTCGCCTACGACCTCATATCCCCCGATAGAAGTTATTATGTCCTTTAACACCATTCTCATAAACTTCGCATCATCTACTAACATAACTGTTGGCATGTTTCTTCTCCCTCCACAATAAACTCTTTGCTGCCCATACTATTTAAAATTAATGAAAAAACTATGAACAATTGTCGAAAAAAAATAAGAGCGAAAAGATGCATAGTGCTTATTTTTGTTTAGGCTAAGCGAGCAATATAAAATTCGGATATATCCCCACGACCAAAGCCGCTGGCTTTCTGTGAGGCAATGCTGTAAGGTTTCAGATGCAAGCTTTATCTGCAGATCCTTTGATTAACTGGGGGGTGCACAACTTTTTTATTGAACCCATAGAATTCTGATAAAGCTGAGCGGTTCTATTGCGCTGACAAATGCAGATTTTCTCTCGGAAAAGCGCTTTGTGTTTCTGACCGCACTCCTCTTTTTTCTCAATGTTTCATTGAGATTTCGGTTTTGGCGTCATCCAGGATACTCAAGTTGTAGAGATGAAAATTATTTTTTTCTCTGTTAACTAACTTTCCATTCTTTTCTTCGCTTCTTTTAGCGCTTCAACAGCAGGTAAGGGTTTTCCAATCATGTACTTTTCCAGAGCTCCTCCTCCTGTAGAGATGTATGATATCTTGTCCTGGAGGTTTAACTTTTTGACCGCAGCAATAGTATGGGCTCCTCCCACCAAAGAAAATGCATCAGAATGAACGATCGCAGTAAAAAGTTCTTTCGTCCCTTTCATGAAATTTGGGTTCTCGGACACACCCATTGGTCCCGAAACAAATACTGTTTTCGCCTGCGCAATAACCTCCTTAAACTCGTTAATCGATTGGGTTCCGATATCAAGCAGAGGCAGGTTTGTCGGCAGCTCGTCCACCCTCAACTCTTCTCTTTTTCCGTTGATTTCTCCACCAAAATCTATGGGCAGGTGTATCTGGGCCTCATACTTATCGAACACCCGCTTTATTTCCTCGTATACCTCAGGGGATCCCTCCCTTTGAAGCGATCTCTCTGTGGGAGCGCCGAGTAAAACTCCCTTTGCCTTGTAGAACGCATGTGCAGGCAATCCACCCACTATCACTTTGTCTGCCAGCTCCAGCGCTAGCATTCTTTCTATCACCGTGGGCACTTCCGAAAACTTTGCCCCACCCAGCAGCATGATGAAAGGTTTTGCGGGATTGGTGGTTATTTTACTAAGTGTCTTCAGCTCTTTTTCCATCAGCCGCCCTGCATAGGATGGCAAGAGGGGAGCAAATCCAACCAGAGAACACTGAGACCTGTGGGCTGCTGCGAATGCGTCGTTGACGTAGAGTTGTGCCAGGGGAGCCAGCTTCCGAACAAGCTCGGATTTTGAGTGCTCTTCAGGAGACAGCTTCAAGGTTTCTCCATCCCAACCTCGCACGTTGTCCAGCAACAAAACATCTCCCACCCTCATTGAGCGGATTGCGGATATCACTTTCTCACCCATGAGATCTGGAGTGAATCTTATCTTAATTCCTGAGCATTCTGACAGGGCCTCCGCATGCTGTTCAAGGGAAGTAAAGTCTCTGCTTCCTTTCCTGCCTTGATGGGCAAGGATCACCACCTTTGCCCCCTTCCCTACCAGCTCTTTTATGGTTGGCACGGCATTTTTGATTCGGGTTAGGTCCAAGATTTGATGAGTGTCTCTGTCCAACGGCGTGTTTATGTCTATGCGCAGTATGACCGTCTTAGCCTCAACTTCTGCTTCGTCTAGAGTATTGAATTCCATCTTCTACTCTCTACTACAACAATTTTTGAATGGAATCAACCACTCTGCACGCATAGCCGTACTCGTTGTCGTACCATGAGAACACCTTGGCGAGGTTTCCTATGGAATTGGTGGATAAGCCGTCGATTATCGCCGAATGAGGATTGTCGATGATGTCCTGAGAGACCAGAGGTTCTTCTGAAAATTCCATGATCCCTTCTAATTCGTGCTGAGAAGCGCGCTTAAGCTCTCCGTTTAACTCTTCCTTGGTAGCCTCCCTTTTTAGCAACGCTGTAAAGTCGGTCAAAGAACCGTCAGCAGTCGGAACCCTCATAGCAACCCCGTCTATCTTTCCTTTTAATTCCGGGATAACCAGGCCCGCCGCCTTTGCGGCGCCGGTTGTTGTTGGGATTATAGAGAGAGCCGCGGATCTTGCTCTTCGCCAATCGGTGTGAGGAAAATCCTGGAGATTTTGATCGCTTGTGTAGGCGTGAACAGTTGTCATGAAGCCTTTCTCAATCCCAAACTTGTCATTCAAAACTTTGAGAGGAGGTGCTAGAGAGTTTGTTGTGCAAGAAGCAAGTGAGACGACGTCGTGCTTGTTTTTTTGATATTCTTCATCATTAACTCCCAGGACAATTGTGAGAACATCCGGGGACTTCGCAGGAGCACTAATTATCACTTTTTTTGCACCTGCTTGAATGTGTTTTTTAGCATCCTCCCTGGTTCTAAACCTGCCGGTTGACTCCACCACCACATCTATTCCCAGGTCACTCCAGGGCAAACTGGCAGGGTCCTTTTCTGAAAAGACTTGAAACTTTCTCTGGCCCACCCTGACCAAATTCTTTTCAACAGATATTTGCTGATTGAGCTTTCCATGAACTGAATCATATTTCAACAAATGAGCGAGCATGCCTGGGCTTGCCAGATCATTTATCGCGAGAATGTCGAAGTTTTTTCCGAAACCCGAAGACGAAAGTGCTGCTCTGTATACCATTCTTCCTATTCTTCCGAAGCCATTTATAGCTACATTTATCATATCCTCATCACCTTTTTTCTACAATTATGGGTTTAACAAATATAAAGTTAACGCACCACGACAACATTCCTTAAATCTGAAGAATAATCAAACTGCCTGAACGATGCTGACTGTGCCATGCATTAATCTGATTGACGAGGAGCCTGTAAATTAAATTTTATTCACCAAGGCACAATCATTATCCATAAGTCGTCGAATCGGACTTGGACTTATGGGTTTCATTGAAGACTTATTGTGCATTGTGTAGGCATAGTTATGCTCTTCCAGAATTGCGACCATTTTTAAAGAAGGGATTGGAAGGGATTTAGCTGGGTCTTGATGAGATAATGAAATTACTGCTATGCATCATTTCAATAGAACACCCAAATTCTCTTGGAATATCTAGCATTGCCTTTTAAATTCCATTTTTAAGTAAACAGCCGTCTGACTCTTTTGCTTTTAACAAACTGTAAAGTAAACTTCTTAACTTAATACTAACTTGTGCTTATCTATAAAAAGGAATAAGAAGAAAGGAGATAAAAATGAGAACCTCTCTAGAACAACGCAAATTAATCGTGGGTGCGGTAAAAAGGGGAATACCCAAACGGGTTGTGGCAAAGGTTTTCAAC
>DUKC01000200.1 GCA_013329495.1 Thermoplasmata archaeon | reverse complement strand
TGGATTTGCATAGCCCCAACTAAAATGAATGGCGTCAAAATTGTCAATTGCTTTACCCTGCGTTGTTATGGAATATCTTACCCTACACCCCTTCTGACTTGCTTTGTAGTTGGTATACCAGTAGTTGTTCATAACGTATGAAAAGAGGGAACCGTTTTCAATTTCCAACTTTTCAAGCCATTTGCCTATATTTATATCTTGGATAGATATAAGTGGAGCGTCAGGAGTTGCCCAGACTACAGTGTGCTTTTCATCGGAAAGTGTCACATGATGCTGAGTGCAGTACCAATCCCTGCATGCACCCACCATCTGGTCCTTCTCAGGTCGCAATACTCCATTTGATATCTCTATCTTGATCTCGGGTTTTTTTAATCTAAAGGGAAAAGCGAAGTATACTCCTTCTTTTTCATAAGTTTCTTCTTTGTCAAACTCATTGATTATATCTATTCTCTTGAGGGAGTTATAGAGAACTATTCTTTGTAGTATCTTTGGAGTTTTTTCGCAAGCCGCTCTCACTCGGATTTCCCCAAAAACAGGACCGTTGTTGCCAGGCTGAATTTCAGATAAGGTTGGACTAAAAAACTCGATTTGGGGGAGAGGAAGCTTATCGACAAATTTTGGTAGAGAGATCATATTTCTAAGTTCTTCTGAAATTTCTGGGCCCATTTCCTTTAATTTGACTAAAGCCTCATCGCATTCCACTGCCAATGAGGCGCTGCCGCCTTTTGTGTATATGTACTGGTTCAGCCCATATTCGCTCTGATTATCCGCGAATTCGCACTCCAGCTCCTTGTCGTACAGGCGGGAGATGGCTCCGGTTTTTGGATCGAATTCAATCCTGTAGAATTTATTTCCCATGCCGTGAGAAAAAAATCTTACCGAGGTGCCCGAGTCCGCGGGTTCTCTGTCATGGTGGACTTCATACTTCTTGTATCCCATTGAGGGCAGGTCTTTGGCAACAAAGCAGAGCTCTTCCTGACCGATCCACTGATATGGAACAGATTGCTTGGTGCCGGTATCAACTATGGCGAATTTTCTATCCATGCGGTGCATTTTAACTACTGCAATATCTGTTCTTGTCCACGAAAGCTGGTTGAAAACCAATAGGGTGGGTTTGTTATCGGTATTAATTCCCGAGGTTAAAATACTGAATCCTTTATTTACAAGAGAGTCTGCTTCTTTGACCGCATCGCGAGCGAAGGAAGATTTCATCTTCCACTGCTCTTGGACAAATTCGAGCTCCGGCTCGGTTATGCTCTTGTTTGCTCCCCACGTGTGTTCATCGTAAAGAAAAATCTTCTCCCAAACATCGCTGATTCTTCTGAAAGGGTATTTTGTAGAGGGCTCAATTAGAGACAGTAAAGACCATACTTTTTCTGCGGTGATTATTTTTTCATGCACACCGCGTATCAGTAGAGTTTCATGTGCGGAGGAAGCCACCCCATCCTCCCACCAACATCCCTCGTCGCCAACGTAGGTCGGTAGCTTATCTTTAAAATTTTGCTCAATGTACTCAAAGAATTCATCTGGAGTGGAGAGGAGGAGCTTTGGATATTCATGTTTTGCGTTCCATTCCTCTATCACCTCACTGAAACTTGGGTCCATTACCTTGTTTTCGTAGTGGGCGCCGTAAACAAGGACGGCGTCAAAGGGATAACTTGAGTTCTCATATCTCGATAAAAAGTCTGGCAGAGTATGCTCCAGGTGTTTGCATCCCTCCTCCAGGCCTAATAGTTCATTTGCCTGGCCGTAACCGCTGGCAAGCCATGTGAGTACCTTGCTTCCATCTGGTCCCTGCCACCAAAAAGGAGAGTTAATGTCTGTCCTGGGATAAAAGGGCCCCCTGCCAAATATAGGATTCACCCCATGCACAAAGTATTTGACCCCTGAAAGAGCCAGCGCAGTGGGCAATGTCCAGATGGCACTGGGAACATCGGTTAGCATGCCACTCTGCATCGGGATCTTGTGCTCTCTTTTTAAGAGACCTGCAAAATAACACAGCCTGTTCATCGCCTCGTGAGACATGATCCCCGTGAGCATATTGAGGTATGCGGATTGAATGCCGATCTGACCGTTTTTTGCTAGGTTAAGGAAAGCCTCTCTATGCGTTGGATTGTCTTGAAGATATTTTTGCGCTATCCAGGCAGACTCCAAATTCCAGCGGAATTTAGGATTCTCTTTGCAGGCTTCTATAGCCTTTGAAATGTTTTTTTCGTGATTGTCGAGCGCTTGGCGCTGGAGAAAGTTATAGCCCACGTCCACATGGCAACTGGGGGCTATGAACACCTTCCATCTGCGATTGTAGCTCATGTTTCCCTTTTGTATTTATGCCGTTTTGACATTTTAACTTTATTGCCAAGAAGTCCCCTTCCAAACTAAAGGTTTGGTGGTGAGAGGATGTCACTATTTGTCCCTTATCCCTTTTCGTTTGACATTGCTCAGGCCAAAAATATTTCCAGCTGTGAGCTAGAAGTTAGAGTGTGGAAGTCAAGATTTAGGGGAAAAAGGAGAAGCTGCCAACAGTCGCATATGAAATCGATTAGAGCCTTTGCCTATCGATATAAAAAAACCCACTCACAAGCAATTTTAAATATTCACATTTTTTATGAATGTAGTAGATGATAGATAAGATCGATCTCTCGATTGTTTTAGCTTATCTAGCTCTTATGATTTTTATTGGCTTCTGGATGCGGAAAAGGGCTTCTAATAGAATAGAATCGTACTTTTTAGGCGGAAGAAAAATACCGTGGTGGATTTTGGCTCTGTCTGGCGGGGTGTCCAATTTTGATATTACTGGAACAATGTGGATCGTATCCTTATTTTACCTCATGGGAATAAAAGCAATGTGGGTTCACTGGATGTGGGGAGTTTATGCCCTACCTGCGATCTGCATGGCTTTCATGGGCAAATGGGTTAGAAGGGCAAGGGTCATAACCCAGGCCGAATGGATAAAGAAGAGGTATGGGGAAGATCGATGGGGAGAAATGGCCAGGCTTGTCGCTGCAGTTATGGTTATATTAACTTTGATTTTTACCGTGAGTTATCTGGCGCAGGGAATAGGTAAATTTTTCTCTGTTTTTCTGCCGTGGTCAGCGAACGTCTGCGCATTGGTCATCATTGGCGTTGTTCTCATCTATGTAGTTCTTGGAGGGTTTTATTCAGTTGCAATCACCGATTTGATTCAAACTGGATTATTATGGACAGTTTGTGCTTACTTGGTGGTGTTCTGCCTCTCAAGTGGCAATTTGGGGCTCATTGAAGCCACTGCTTCTCCGGGTTGGTTGAGCTTTAAGCCCCAATGGGAGGTTTCCTACCTTGCAGAAACCCCCTACTACCTGTTTGGCTTCATGGTGATAGCATGGGTGGCAAAAGGACTTGGATCTGGCGCCGGAGGTCCCGTAGACTACACATTCCAGAGATATTCGGCTGCTAAGAACCCAAGAGATGCATCAAAAATGGGTGCTTTTTGGGCTGTTTCTTTGATTCCCAGGTGGATGATGACTGCGGCGATAGCTATGCTACCGATCATTGGAGTCATAGAAATCATGGACGCAGAAAAAATATTACCGGTGGCCTTAGAACAGTGCCTGCCTGTGGGAGTGACAGGGTTGGCCTTGGCAGGCTTTATGGCCGCCTCTATGTCCACTCTGGATTCTGTTATAAACGCTTCTTCGTCCTATGCGGTGAGAGATATCTATCAGAAATTCATTAATCCAAAGGCCAGCCAAAGAAAACTGTTAACTGCGAGTTACCTGAGTTCAATTCTTGTCGTGTGCGCGGCCCTTCTGATTAATTTAAAGGTGACTTCCATCGCCCAAATCTGGAATTGGATTAACCTCGGATGGGGCGCGGGAATTATAGCGCCTTCTATTTTGGGGTGGTACTGGTGGAGATTTAATGCTAAAGGGTACATTTTTGGCGCAATAGGGGGAGCTACGGCGGCTGTTCTGCAGACACTGCTTTTTCCAGGTGCTCCCATCTATCTGTCTTTCCCAATAATCACGGGAGCGGGTTTCTTTATTGCAATCCTTATTAGCTTTATCAGCAAGCCCGTGGATTCCTCTGTGTTGGCTAGATTTTACAAATCCATTCGACCGGGAGGGTTTTGGAGGCTAGTTAAAGACTCTGTGAAGGAGGAGTCTGATCCTTTAAGGAAAGAAAACTCGTTTGGACGAGATGTGGGAAATGCATGCTTAGCTATGGGTTGGATAAGTTGCATGTATCTAGCTCCCGTTTATTTTATATTTCAACAAATAGAGAAGGGATGCTTTTTCTCGGGAGCGGTTGCCCTCTTAACAATTGTCTTGTACTTTACATGGTATAAAAGGCTGCCTAAGAAAGAGGAGGTGTGAAGAGGAGTTCTAAAAGAAGGAGGAGACTATAGGGGATCAAGAAAAATTCTTCATTTTCATCAGAAGCGATTTTTGAGTTGCGGGGAGAACTTCGAGTTTTCCAAAAGTCAAGAAAGGCGTTTGGCAAATTGTCCAAATCCAAAGAGAATTGTAAGAGGCGGAGCAAAGATTAAACGCTCGCGGTGGTTCGTTTACTAAATAGGTGTTGAGAGGGCAGCAAGAAGAGTCCCGGAAAGACAAGGTTTTTCGGTTCGAAAAAAAGGATCTAAAATTTTTAAGCGTATCTGTAAAAAAGCGTTTGGCCCAAAAAAACGTTAGCTGCACCCCAGCATAAACCTTTATATCTACCCACATAATACTAGATTGCACGAAAAAAAAGAGGGGATAAGGCCACTCAAACAAGTGAGTAGAATATCCAAAGGGTGGAGGTACATAACACATGAAAAGTCCGAAGCAGACGCGCTTTTACGAGCTGGGGAAAGGCGACTTTCTTAATTTTGTTGATGCTTTGATAAAAAAGGATTTGGGAAGGGTGATAGGAGTGAAAGCCAGGGGAAACAAATTCATTTTTGATGGGCTAGACTCGGCGGAGGAGCTCAGACTTGACCAGGATGTTACTGTTTTACCGCCCAAAAAGTACTTTTTGCCAGCCACTGAATCCATGCTGAGGTACAGGCTCAAGGAATTCTCTGTTCAGGAGGTGTTTGACGCGACTCCCTTGATCATTATCGGAATTCACCCCTATGATCTTGTTGCTCTAGAACAAATGGATGTTGTGCTTAAAGAGACAAACCCTGACTACCATTATCTCAGGAGGCGTGAGCAATCCATTCTCATCGGAGTGAACATGCAGAAGGTGTCTTCGTATGCATTCGCGGGCAGCATGGGCACGGCAACAACAGACCATGGCTTTGACCTTATGTTAACGGATTTGGGGGACAGATACGCCATAGAGGTAGGATCTGAAAAAGGACAGAGGCTTCTGGAAAACTACGCAAATGCCCCGAGTGCAAGCCCGGAAACGATTGCAAAGGTACGAAGTGCTGAGACTGAGATTCTATCGAAGTTTGAAAGGAGAATTAACTTCTCACCCAAAGAATTGCCAGAGCTTTTAGAAAAAAATTACAACAACGAGCTGTGGAGCGAAAAGGCAAAAAAGTGCCTGAAGTGTGGATCCTGCAACCTGGTGTGTCCCACTTGTTACTGTTTTGACGTTCAAGACGTGCCTGATCTCAACCTAAAGGGAGGGGAGAGAGTCAGGAAATGGGACGGCTGTCTGCTCGAGGATTTCGCCAAGGTTGCAACGGGAGAGAATTTCAGAAGCGACATGGCTGGGAGGTATAGGCACAGGTTCATGAGAAAGGGGAAATACATCCATGACAAGTTTGGTTTTATCGCGTGCGTTGGGTGCGGGAGATGCTCATCAGCATGCCTGCCTGACATTGCTGATCCTACAGATGTGTTCAACTCTCTGAAGGAGGCGGCTGCATGAATAAAGAGTTGATCTATCTGCCTAGGTCAGCGACGATAAAGCGCGTTAAAAAGTTGACGTCGCTGGACAGCCTATTCCAACTCGAAATGGATGATAGCCGCCCTCTCGGTCACACGCCCGGCCAGTTCGTGGAGGTCTCTGTAATGGGTATAGGAGAAGCGCCCATATCTATCTCATCCTCACCCACAGACGGAAAGCGATTCGATCTGTGCATTCGCTCGATAGGAAGCGTCACCTATGCCCTACACAGGCTGAAGGTCGGCGATAAAGTAGGGATCAGAGGCCCTTTCGGAAAGGGGTTTGATACCGAATTCCTGAAAGGAAAGGATCTTCTGTTTGCTGCTGGGGGTCTCGGGATCGCCCCCCTGCGATCATTGATAAGATACATTTTGAATAATAGGGCAGATTATGGTAGGATCATGCTCCTTTACGGTTGCAAGCAACCTTGCGAGATGCTGTTCTCAGAAGAGCTTGAAGGCTTGGCGAAGAGACACGATGTAGAGCAACATCTAACGGTCGATAAGTGCCCAGATGGGCAATGCTGGCTCGATAGTATAGGAGTCATACCGACGCTCATCCCCAAAGTCGATTTTGACCCGAGTAAAACCTACGCGGTGGTGTGTGGGCCACCAATTATGTATAAATTTGTGATTAAATCCTTCAAAGAGAAGGGCATGCCAGACGACCACATACTACTCTCCCTCGAACGGAGGATGAAATGCGGAGTTGGCAAGTGTGGCCACTGCCAAATAAACGGCGTGTATGTGTGCCAGGACGGCCCAGTGTTTAACTACGTTGACATTAAGGATCTCCCGGAGGCGTTATGATGAAACCGAGAGTCGCATTTTTTGATTTTGCAAGCTGTGAGGGATGTCAACTTCAGGTAATAAATCTTGAGGAGTCTATATTAGATCTGATAGAGATAGTCGATGTCGTTTCGTTCAGAGAGGCAATGAAGGAGCATTCAGATAGGTATGATATTGCTTTTATTGAAGGTTCTATTGCAAGGCCGATGGATGAAAAAAGGCTAAAAAGGATACGAAGCAAAGCCAACGTGCTTGTCGCTCTGGGAGCATGCGCGTGCATAGGGGGAGTGAATGCTCTCAGGAATCAATTCACAGAAGAGGAAGTAAAGAAAAAGGTGTACGGAAATGCAAGGATTGGAGGCAACCCCTACTTTAATGTTTTTCCTCTGAAGGCTGTTGATGAGGTTGTTAAGGTCGACTACTACCTCCACGGATGCCCCATTGACAGAGATGAGTTTGCTAAGGTTGTGACAGCGTTGGCTCTCGGAAAGAAGCCAGAAATTCCAAATTATCCCGTGTGCGTCGAGTGCAAGGCCAAAGGAAACGTCTGTGTGTTTGAAGAGGGAAAGTTCTGTCTGGGTCCCGTGACAAGAGCAGGGTGCAGCGCAAGATGTCCCAGCAACGGAAGTGGATGCGAGGGATGCAGAGGTCTGCTGGACGACCCTAACACTGATTCTGAGCTTGAGGTTTTGCAAAAGTATGGGCTTACCTTGAAGGACGCCCTGGATAAGTTTAAGATTTTCTGCTATAAATCAAAGGTGAAAAAATGAGTGAGGATGTGAGAATTAAGGTGGAGCACGTCACGAGAGTAGAGGGACACGGAAACATAGTTCTAAACACCAAAAATGGAGAGGTTGAAGAGGTGCAATGGCAGGTTTCGGAAGCTCCCAGGTTTTTCGAGGTAATGGTTTTGGGAAGAGACTACAGCCAGCTGTCCACCATCACCTCTAGAATATGCGGCATATGCTCTATAGGACATACGCTAGCTTCTTTGAAAGCCACCGAAAGTGCCATGGGAGTTGGGATTTCAGACCAGACTCTGCTGCTCAGAAAGCTGGCTCTCCACGGCGAGAACATTCAGAGTCACATCCTGCACGTTGGTTACCTTGTCGCTCCGGATCTCCTAGGTGCAGGAAGCGTTTTTCCCCTCATAAACACGCACAAGGACGCCGTGATTAAGATCGTTAAAGTCCATCGTTTGGCAAACGAGATGTGTGACTTGATATGTGGAAGGACAACTCACCCAATAACTATGGTCGTGGGGGGATTCACCAAAGTGCCAAAGGAAAAGGAGTTGGTTGATCTTAAGTCCAGAATCGAAAGTACCCTCAGCACGGCAGAGGGCGTCGCAGGCATAATCCGGGCTAATTCTGATAGGCTTCCAGACTTCAGCAGGGAAACGGAGTATGTGGGCCTAACCTCGGATGAGGAGTATGCCCTGTACGATGGAGTTATAGCTTCCACGGATACGGGAAGATACGCAGTCAAAGAGTATCAGTCGGTGGTAAACGAGTATGTTGTGCCACAGTCCACAGCAAAATACGCGAGACATGAGAGAGCTTCTTACATGGTTGGCGCATTGGCTCGATTTAACCTGAATAGTGTAAAACTGTCTCCGTTGGCAAGGGAGGTTGCGGACAATTTTGGTCTGAGGGCCACATGCTATAATCCTTTCATGAACAGCGTGGCACAGATAGTAGAGATTGTACATGACCTGGAGGATTCTATTAATATCATAGACAAGCTATTGAACAGAGGTTTAGAAGAGGAGGATGCAAAGGTAGAAGTGAAAGCAGGACGGGGGATAGGTGCTGTAGAGGTTCCGAGAGGCATATTGTTCCATGATTACACAATAGATGAAAAGGGCAAGTGCATCGGGGCCAATTGTGTTATACCGACCAACCAGAATCATGCAAACATCCAAAAGGATATGGAAGCTTTTGCCCCCTCTCTTCTCGACAAACCCAGAAAGGAGATCGAGCTTAATCTGGAGATGCTCGTGAGAGCCTATGATCCTTGCATTTCTTGCTCAGCCCATTACCTGAATGTAAAATTCGTATAAACCGAAGTGAGTGGGTTTGGGGTAGACAGCCCTCTGCTCGGCAGTGACAAGTACGGTCATAGCACTTTTGGAATGGTCATCAAAAAAGAATAAGGGCTTTAAGTGAGAGGGAGGGTTTAGGAAGGGTGGCGCAGACGCATTGATTTTTGCTTATATCCTTCCACAAAAATCGTTGTTGCCGCCGTATTTGACGCCGTTGGCTCGGGAGGAAGACGCGGAGAGGGGGGCATCAGCAGATAAGGCGAGGCAGGGTTAATTGATTTGGGGGTTCTTACAACGTTTTTGTAACGTGGGGACCTTAAGTTTTTCTTTTAGCAAGCTGCGATTTGGTCTATGTTTCAGCTAGCGGAGGAGTTTGCTCGTGTTTTGCGGATGTGTTTTAGGGGCATCAACATTTCTAAATAGCAAATTCAGGTAAAAGTTAAAATAATAGTAGAGTATATTAAAGTTTGAGAGGTGAGAATTTATATGGATTCCTTGGGGATTCTTGAGGCATTCAAGCCGATATGCTACTGGTTCAGGTTTCCCTTCCTTGCTGTAAGCGAGATGGTCAAGTGCTTCTATGGGCTGTATACAGCTTCTTTGGCTTGCACTAACATGTGGGTGGTGCTTCTGCAAGGTCTTTGTCCATGCTGTTTATGTCCCTGTATGTGGCCCTGCGCTCTACTCCCGTTGTGCGGCGCCTGCTCGCCTGTCTGCTGCTGGTCCTGTTCTACCGTTGGGATGTTTGTGTCCTCGAATGTGGTTCAATGCTTTAATTCGTGCTTTGTAGGTAGTTGTGGCATGACGGAATTTAAAATACCCTTACCGGGTCTTCCAATCCTCTATTAAGAAACCTTTTTATTTTTCAAGAGAAGATCTTTTAGGATAACTAGGTAAGAATCCTCATCCTTTTAAAGATGAGATGAACTGCTGAAAGTACAGATGGGCTGGCCTGAGAATCTGGCGAGTGTACAAAACGGATGCCCATTAATTTATTGATGGGAGGTTCACAGGAAAGGTTTGTAAAAGGAGCATAAAAGAGGGAAAAAGAGGAGGGCGAGCCCATCAAGCATTGCCGTAGGATTCCCCTTTTGTGGTTCCTGATGCGATTAGATGAGCCAGCCGGATGGGTTCAGGTAAAGCCCCCCTCATGGTTGTTAGTTGGATTATTTCTTTGGCCTTTGAAAGCTCAACACCTGAGTGTTTTATCCAAATTGGTTTGTGAGAGGTCTCTATCTTTTGGATTTCTCCCCTACTCATTAGCTCAAGCCTTGCTTTCCAGTCAGTAAAATGCTTGCGCAACGCATTCTCTATCGACTCCAAATCTGGCTTGTCTCTAGTAATTGTCAGTACTGGGAGGTTGGTTTCGGCTGCCAGTTCGTCAATGTCCAAGACATTGAATCCGCCTAGAGCCACCCCATCCACTAGTATGGCCCTGAGTTGCTGTTTGTGCCTGGTTGAGTTTATCATCTCAATAAGCTTTGCCGTCGAATCGGTGCCATCCACTTTGACTTTGGTCGACAGAATTCCCTCGACATAGCTCTTTCCCCTCATGACGACTCCCACCACTAGCGTTTCAACACTCTTGAACGAGAATGGAGCATCGTCTATGCCGATTACTCTGATTTCCGATTTCATTTTTTGATTCATCTCTTGATTTAGCAGATATATAGGGATAAAAAGCTAAAAAGCTAATTGTTTTGCTTTTTGCGGGGTCTGGTGCTGACTCGCAGGAGATTGAACAAGAGAGGTGCATTGGATTTGGTTTCATGCAACTCGCATTTGCCAGCGCCCTATCCTGTTGCAGAGTACTTAAAAACCCTATTTGCCCATATTTATTCGATTTCCCAAAAGGGGAGTATGGATGTGGCGTTGTTCCTTTGCAACTTGCGTTGCAGAAGAGTAAAACACTTAAATACTCAAAATAATTCAGACCACGGGTAGGGACAATGAAAGATTCGAGATTAAGAAAATTGGCAAGGCTCCTGATCGATTATTCGGTCTCGTTAAAAAAAGGTGAAAAAATTCTTATCGAGGCGACTGACACACCTCATGAACTTGTGAGCGAAATTATTAGAGCGGTTGACAGGGTTGGAGGAATTCCATTGATTGATCTGAAACAAAACAGGATTCAGAGGGAGGTATTTAGGGTAGCAACAAAAGAGCAGATGGTATTGATGGGAGATGTTGAGCGTTATAGAATGGAAAAGGTGCAGGCTTACATAGCTATAAGGGGAAGCAACAATTCGAGCGAATTGTCCGATGTTCCCCCCGAAAAAATGGGCTTATACCAACTCCATTGGTTGAAGCCGGTCCACCTTGAGCAGAGAGTGCCAAAAACCAAGTGGGTAATCCTGCGTTATCCAACCGAAGCCATGGCTCAGCAGGCCTTAATGAGTACGGACGACTTTGAAGAGTTTTATTTTAAGGTTTGCACTCTGGACTACGAAAAAATGAGCCGTGCAATGGACGAACTGGTGAGCTTGATGAATGAGACCTATGAGGTTACAATCAGAGGACCCAGAACGGATTTGAGATTTTCAATAAGGGGAATTCCAGCAGTAAAATGTCCGGGAAAAAAGAACATACCTGATGGAGAAGTTTACACCGCCCCCGTCAAAGACTCCATTCAGGGAGAAATACAGTTCAACACACCAACTATGTATCAAGGGGTCTCTTTTGAAAAAATTTGGCTTAAATTCAAGGACGGGAAGATTGTTGACGAAAACGCAGTAGAAAACAGAAACAGGCTAACAAGCATACTTAATTCTGATGAAGGGGCGAGGTATGCGGGTGAGTTTTCGCTGGGTTTGAATCCTTACATAACCAAACCAATGAAGGACATCTTGTTTGATGAAAAAATATCGGGAAGCTTTCACCTGACACCTGGATGCTGCTATAAGGATGCTTGGAACGGAAACAAGTCTGAGATTCATTGGGATATGGTGCAAATCCAAACTAAGCCGTGGGGTGGCGGAGAGATATACTTTGATGGAGAGCTGATAAGGAAAGGGGGGAGGTTCGTCCCCGATAGCCTAAAGGGATTGAACCCAGAGAATCTAGAGTAAAATAAAGCAAAAAGACTGAAGATGTTTAGCTCCTCAAAAAAAAAAGGCATTCGAGGAACGGTTTTTGATAACAATAAAAACCCTCTTAAAGGAACAAGGGTTGTTATCGAAGGGGCCGATCTCAGCCTTCCAAAGAACAACCTTGGGGAGTATGTGGTTGAGGGAACTTTTACCGACAGAAAAGGCCGCTTTTGGTTGAAAAAGGCTAGGGGAGATTGCTCCATTCTTGCAGATCTGAAGGGATATCTACCAAAGAGAATGAGCGGCACGGTTCCGGAAGAGGGGGGCAATCAAATAGAGTTTACTCTAAAGCCTTCGCCGTTGGAGATAGTTGCCCATAGGGGAGGTAGTCCCTATGCTCCTGAAAACACCCTTGCCTCCTTTAAAAAATCGCTTCAAATGGGATTTAAGACGTTTGAGCTTGATGTTCAGCTGACCAAGGATGGAGAGGTTGTCGTGATTCACGATGAGCTGGTGGACAGAGTTTCCAACTCAAGCGGATTGGTGAGAAGCTATGAGCTCGAAGAGTTGAAGCAACTGGATGTGGGATTCTGGTTTGATGACAGCTTCAAGGGGGAACAGATCCCTACCCTGCAGGAGATTATAGATCTGGTGAAAGGCAAGGCAGGCTTGCAGATTGAGCTCAAAAACGAGTTTTTTAGCTACCGTGGAATGGAGGAGAAGGTCGTTAACCTGCTAAAACAAAACAATTTTGTTGATCATGCGATGGTCACTTCTTTTAACGAGGATAGCATATTCGACATGGGAATGCGTTACCCGGGAATAAGGCTGGGTTTGCTTATCAGGAAGCTACCAGAGGATTTGAGCGTTATGAGGTATTGGACCTATCTGCACGCTGTGCTTCCTTACGTTCGAAGAGTCAACAAAAAAGTTGTTGATCAGGCCCAGTTGCAGGGACTTAAGGTTTACGGGTGGACAGCAAACACGCACGAGGAAATTAGGCGCTTGATTAGATTGGGGGTTGAGGGTATAATAACAGACCAGCCGTTGAGAGTTGCGGAAGCTTTAGAGCAGGGATAATTCTCCTGTGATTTTGTCAACTTCCCTTGTCTTAGCAGGACCGATGCCCAGACAGGTGAGGGTGTTGGGAGGAATCTCGGTTAGACCCGCATCTCTAATAATGGCAGTGACCAGCCTTAAGCTCTGAGCTTTTTCTTCCAGTTGATAAATTTCTTTTTCGGTCTTGACCTTTACAACGGCCTTCTTTTGCCCCTCCCCCCACCATTTCGAAAATATGAGGGGACACTTCTTTTTTGCCTTTAGTGCGCATGCTACCGCGGCATGAGCTACTTGGACGGCCAGCTTTCCCTTTGACAGCTTCAGGTCTTGCCTGACAACGACGACCAGCTTGTAGTTGAACTCTCTTTGCATTTTTTTGGGCTCACTTGGCTTACAGGAAAAAATAACGGGTTTTTATTTAACTATTTGCTTTTTCAAACAGTGGAAGGGGACTTTTCGACTATAAAGTTAAAGTGCTTTTGCAAGCGGAGACAAAAGGACCTTAGTACTGCCGGACACTAACGCTTCCTATTCCCATCTCCACATCGAGGTAAATAAGATTTTCTGCTTCATCTAACAGGCGAGGATCTATATCAAAAGACCCGAGGCCCTTCTCAGATTTATGCTTTACTTGTACATCGTGAGGTACCCAAATAGTTGTCTCGCCAACCCCCCCTTTAACCCGAACGTTGGTATATTGATTGGAAGGCAGATAGACCGTGACCTCACCAACTCCTCTCTCTATATCTACAGCTTCAAGCCCAGGACTTTCTGCTAGGTCTGCCAAAATTCTACCAGCTCCACCGTGTATCTTTACTTGTCTTAGCTCCCTGTCTTGGATTGCTTCAAGCTCAATTTCACCCAATCCGCCTTCTATGTTTATGCCTTTTAGATGTTTGTTTCCAGAAGACTTTACTCTAATTTCGCCTGCACCTCCCTTTATATTTAAGTCAACAACCCTTGACGATTCCAGGTTTATTTCACACTTGCCGTACCTTTCATTTACTTTTAAGGAGAGAGGCGCTTCCTTTTTGAGATAAACGGTTGTCCGGAGCTCTTTGCTTCTTGTCCAACTTTTCCAACTTCCCCAATCTTCCAACTCTGTGTCAATTTTTAGCACAATTTGATTTCCATCGCTAGATTTTGTTAGCACAGGCCTAGTTAAGCTTCTTGAGTGGCCCTTGAGCAGATAACGATCTAATTCCTTAGTCCCAATGGCTAGCGTACCTATTCCCTGATTAATTATTACTTCTGACTTGCCATGGTGGAGGTAAGGAACCTCAAAATCGTATTCTTGTGCTTCGATTGCTGGACCGGCTGGACCAAACAGAGGAAGTATGGAGACAAATATTGCCCCAATTGCTACAAGGAGTGCGAGCCATCCCACGACTTTCTTCCCTCTCTCGTGGGTTACCAAGAGGTAAGAGCCGACTAGGATGATTACTAGGGGCCATAATGCTGTCAACAGGATGCTCCTATGCTTTGTTAAAAAGTAAAGAGCCGTTTCCTCCCCAATCCATGCCCATTTGGCAACTAACAGGAGAATTCCTAGGAGGATGAGGACTGTTCCCAAGGTTTTTCTTTCGCTCATTTTCTCTTCCCTTCCTTGCCTGTTACTATAAGCAATATTCCTATGATTATGAGTAGTGCTGCCGCAAACTCTGTAGATCCCCAATATATATGGATGAATTCGTGCATAAATAAAACCACAAATAACAGGATTCCTATAGATATGAGGAACGTTCCAAATCCTATTTCTCTTCCCTTTTCTCTACCTGCTTTTTTGGCACCGGCTTCTGTCGGCTCCGCTCTTCCTTCTTCAGTTTTGGGCTGAGGCATGATTATAGCCAGAATGACATAGAGAATCACACCGACTCCATTGAGGAGGACGAGCACTGCGAAAATCAGCCTTATCCATGTGGGATCGATATCGAAGTATTTACCCAAACCTCCACAAATTCCCCACACTATCTTATCTTCGCTGCTCTTATGAACCTTCTTTTCCATGATTTATTTTCCCCAATTTCGTTGTCAATATTGTTTGGGGGGTATATAAAAATATTGTTGAGCCTTAACAGGACTTTTCACCAAGAGAGAGCCTACCTTTCCATCACCTCTGGAAGAAGAAAAATCAACACTTTGGTGCTAGGTTTTCCCGCTCTTTTGTTGGCATCCTTATGCAAGAGTTGACTAAAGGATGTTGATGAAAGAGGGGGGTGCGACGCGCCTCTCACATTAGATCGAACACCTTATGCGGAACGCTAGAAGGAGTTGTGAATCTAAAGATTGTAGGTGTTCCTGCCTCGCTGTACACTTTTCCGTCCACCCTCAACCTGTCGCCAACATTTCCAAGTCTGCCACCGGTGGTGATTGTTAAAATGGCCACATCATAGGTATTCATTGCAGGAAAAGCTGAAGCCATTGATCTATCTCCATCTCATTTGTCTCATTTACGACAATTCTTGATGATAAGTTCGACTAGCTCTTCAGACTTACCCAAATAGTTCTTAGGATCCGTTGCTTCGTCAATCTCTTTCAGAGTGAGGTGCCTTCTGACTGCTTTTGAACTCTTTAATATTCCCGAAAAGGCTGTTTTTTGCGACACAGCCTCTGCTGAGAGTCTCTGCACCAACCTGTAAGCCTCTTCTCTGTCAACTCCTCTGTTTATTAGCTTTGTCATGACCGACTCTGCCAGAGGCAGTCCCAAGGATTTCTCCAGATTTTCTCTCATCCTCTCTGGATAGACTTGAATTCCCTCAAACACACTTATCATCTGATAAACAATCCAATCCAACAGAATGCATGTGTGAGCTAGGATAAATCTCTCTGAAGAGGAGTTGCATAGATCCCTCTCATGCCATTGAAGAGCATTCTCCCAGGCCGGTAAAAGGTTTGACCTGATGACGCGAGCTAGCCCACATGTTTGCTCGCATCTGATTGGGTTCTTCTTCTGCGGCATGGCAGAGGATCCCATTTGCTTCTTTGCGAATCCCTCGGCTACCTCTCCTATCTCGGTCCTCTGAAGATTTCTTATCTCCTGCGCAATCTTTTCCAGGGTCGAAGCTATGTTGGCACAAGTAGAAAGAAAATGGATGTATCTGTCTCTTCCGACTATTTGAGTTGCTCCCACTTCGGCCCTTAGTCCCAATTCGTCCATAACAATCTTTTGAATTTCTAGAGCATGCTCACCAAGACCTGCCCCCGTTCCTACCGCACCCAGCATTTTTCCGACTGAGATTTCTTCCTTGCTCTGCTTGACTCTCCGGATCTGCCTATCGATCTCGGAGGCAAAACAACTCATCTTCAAACCAAAAGTGATTGGAAGCGCATGCTGCCCATGAGTCCGTCCAACCATCATGGTAGATTTGTGTTCGCGTGCCAGCCCCAAGATCAGCTTGTTTAGCTCAAGCAATCCTGAATTAATGATTTCGCAAGCCTTTGCCAATTGCAAAGCATTTACGGAATCAACCATATCATAGGAAGTGGCGCCCAGATGGACCCACCTCTTTGCATCGCCCTCGCACACTTCGGTTAGCGCCTTAACTACCGCTCCGATGTCGTGCTTTGTTTCCTGCTCAATTTGCTTTACCCTCTCAAGCTTTACCCATTTTAGACATGCCTTTTTTTCAATCTCACTGGCTGCTTCTGATGGGATGTTGCCAAGTTGAGAGTGTGCCTTTGCCAGTGCCGCCTCAACCTTCAGCAACAGCGACAGTTTTGTCGATTCACTAAATACCTCTCTGATTTTTTCTCGCCCGTATCTAAAATCCAAAGGGCAAACTA
>DUKC01000184.1:1352-11387 GCA_013329495.1 Thermoplasmata archaeon | reverse complement strand
GGATGGATTTTCAAAGGAGGAATCTCCCACGGAGGTACGACTTATTATTTCATCTGCTATGGACCCGGCTTAGTCTCAAACTATTGCTCAAACCTGCCTGACTCGTTAGTTTACATGACTTCTTGCGACGGTACCTACAATCCAACCATGGGAAACGCATACCTTGGAGTTGGAGCAAAGGCATACATGGGTTGGGATGATCCAGTAACGGTAAATCATGGGAACAGATATGCAGTGAACAACTTTGATATGTTCTGTGAAAAAGGCTACACCGTTCAGCAAGTTAAAGACAACACACCCAAGGATTGGTTTACAGGTGCGAGACTCACTTACTACGGTGATGGGAGTCTAACTCTCATCTAAACTTTTTTTATCCTTTTTTTATTTTATTTTATTTTTTTGAATGAATAATCAGTTTTTCACTCAAATAGAGACATCCCGCATTAAGTATTTAAGCTGTTCCAACGTCTCACCCTCCAGAAAAACAATGAAGCCTAAGATATTGGCGGCAGCAATAGCAATTGCTTTGCTGTTCGCAGCCGTACCCGGCTTAGTAGGGTCTAGTGAGGCGCAAATACCTCCAGAGACTTGGAGACAATCTAATTTGCCCTTGGACAGAGTAATCATAGGATATCGGGCGAGATATTATAAAACAAATATTTTAAGCGAATTGTCTAGCATGCCCGATACAGAGGTGGTCATGGAGGAAGACGCACTCAACTTTGTTGTTGTCAAGACAAAGGATCCGCAAGGTTTAATCCAAAAAATGAAGGGAAATCCTTCAGTGAAATATGCCGAACTGGATCAAATCGCGTATGCCATATTCACACCAAATGATCCGAGTTGGAGCAGGCAATGGGGGCCACAAAATATCTATGCACCTGAAGCTTGGGACACTCAAAAAGGATCAAGCGGGATAACGATTGCGATAGCGGATACCGGAGTGGATTACAATCATCCGGATTTGAGGGGAAGAGTTACGCTCGGATATGACTTCGCAAATAATGATAAAGACCCTTGGGACGATCATTATCATGGAACACACTGCGCTGGAATAGCGGGTGCTACATTAAATAACAACATTGGCATAGCTGGAGTAGCCCAATGCACCATAATGGCTGTAAAGGTTCTAGACTCACAAGGATCAGGTTATTATTCTTGGGTTGCCTCAGGAATTAGATACGCTGCAGACAATGGAGCTGATGTGATTTCCATGAGTCTTGGTGGATCAAGCAGCAGTCAGGTATTAGAAGATGCTTGCGATTACGCCTACGAGCAAAAGAATGTGGTGGTTGTAGCGGCTGCTGGCAATTCTGGACCATCCGATTACACTGTAGGATACCCAGCAAAATACGATTCTGTCATGGCAATTAGCGCTCTTGAAAAGGGAGATACGATAGCCTATTACTCAAGCAGAGGTCCTGAGGTCGAACTAGCCGCGCCAGGTAGTGACATATACTCTTGCGTTCCTGGTGGGTACAGAAGCCTGAGCGGAACATCAATGGCTTGCCCTCATGTGAGTGGTGTGGCTGGATTAGTGCTATCGCAAAATCCACAGTTGTCCGCGTATCAGGTCAGAAATCTTCTACAAGATACGGCAGAGGATCTTGGTGCTGGTGGTAGAGATCACCTGTATGGATACGGAAAAGTAGACGCCAACGAGGCAGTCCAGGTAGCATAAAATCTACCCTCCTTTTTTTTATTTTTTTAATTCTTAATTTTAATTCTTAAGCAATCCAAGCGATAAATTCCAAACATCTATGTTGTGAAGTGAGTCACACAACTCTTTAGTTTAAAACACCGCAATTCTCTTCCTCTCCTCAAGAGAGAAAAGAGAAAACTTTACGAATGGGCGGGGGTCCTTTTGCAAGGTAACTCTGTTTTTAATTCCCTTGGTTCACTGTGCTGCATTTTTTGATTAAGCCTCCTAATTGATTTCTTATCCATTGTAATCCAACTTTTAAATCATATTTTTTTCACCCTTTTGCGGGATGCAAATTTGAGGAAGATTTTCCCTTCCCCCCCCTATTTTCCTTTTGGACCAAGGCCCGACCATAAGGAGGGGTAGCTTACTCCCCTCAGTATTGCGTATCGTTTGAAAAAGAGGCAAAGGAACGGATATGTGTTAGAAGAGTATGCTCCCTCTATATACCTCAGACTGAAGATACCCTGCATAAATTACTTAGTCGTCCCAAATTGTTGATTTTTTACGAGTTGAAAAGTTGAAATCAAACAGGTTGCCCCCAGTGCACCTCGATCTTTTTCAAAGCGCTTTTGATCCATCAAAACAATTCAAGATCCCGTTCTATGACGGAGGCGGTGCTATTAGTAATACTCCCTATCATGAAGGAGTTCGCCTTTGTAGTAAAATCCCTTGTCCAGTGCAATGATAACTCCGTAGTAATCGCCCCATCCTTGGCAATCATAAATGAAAGAAGCACCATTATCATGAATGTTATCTATTTTTCCCTTGCCCTCCCCCCTTGAATCAACCACTCCGACGATCATGGCTGCATTTGAGGGATTGGAAAACAAAGTGATTACAATCTTCTCATTTCTGTTTGCAAAAAACGAGCCGTGCAAAGAAGCAGCTTTCTCAGAAACACGATTTTCTATTGGAACCAATTTCACTCCTCCTTCCACCGTCTTTATCTGCTGAACTCTGTACGGTACATTATCTACATATACTACATTCTGATGCATGTCGAATCTTATGTCCACTACCTGCTCCATCGGTTGGGAGATACCTACATTCCCCGTGATACCTATTGCCAAACCTATTGCTAATCCCATGCAACCAAGTATGGCCAAAGAATATATTGATCCTTTTCTCATGGTTACCTATGTGGATGGAACGGTATAAATAATTAACGTGAAACAATTGATAAACGATTAATATTAAGAACTCATTTAGGTTATAATGGCCAAAATTGGAAGAGCAAAAGCCGAAAGTACCCTTATTATAATTTTGATCATTGTTCTAACCATTTTTCTCTTCTTTGAATTATTTATGCCCTCAACTCTTCAAATAATCGTGGAGGAAGAATCAACCTATCTAAAACAAATTCACATTTATAATCTAACTGATGCCGTCATAATTGCGGTTTCCTCTCTTTTGTTGGGCTTTCTCATCTTTTATATGTCCTTTAAGTCAGAGGTAAAGCCCTCAACCGCAATTAATTTACCCCCAGATAAACTTTTAAAATTTTTCAAGGGGCTGGAGAGAAAGATAGTAGAAGTTTTAATTAAAGAGGGTGAAATAAACCAGGCGGAACTGGCAGAAAAAACAAAGATACCAAAGTCAAGCTTGTCGAGAATCCTTGTGGATCTGGAGTGGAGAGGGGTGGTTTTCAGGTACAACAAAGGCATGAGCAAAATGGTCAAACTGGGTTTTAAAAAATAAATGGAATTGTATCAGTTTCCCAGTCACTCGTAAGTGCTGGAGTTATGTTACTCGCTCGTACTAATCCTAGATCACTAGGAAGAACTCGAAGAATTAGTAGCGTTATTGTTGATGAAGTTTTAATTGAAAGAATCAATTCTCTAATAGGAAAATGAAGCGTTTAAGCTTAAAAGAATGTTTTCTAGCTATGTTCCTCTTTTCGTACAAATCCTTCCTTTTGCCTTCTAAACTACAAAAATTAAAAAGCTTTATAGATAGTAAGAAGGTAGTAAGAAGGAAATATACAATGTGAGGCTTCCATAGTTTTCCTAAAAAAACTGGGTGGGGGATAGGGCCTAAAAGCCCCCGCACAAATCTTAAATCACTCCCTCTTTTGATTCTGACCTGCATTCTAGTGGATATAAATCCTAAGCAATCTAAGCCAATCCAGCAGTTGTCTCGTAATCAGGAAATTTTTCTTTACATGCTCTCTGCCTTTCTGTCCCATTTCCTTCGCTTTTTCCGGGTTCTTCAACAACTTTATCACCCTATCGGCACAGCCCTTGTAATCAAAAGGATCAACAAGATACCCATTCTCCCCATCGATCACCTGCAGGGTTATGCCTCCAATATTCGATGCCACCACTGGAGTTCCTTTCCACAGAGCCTCTGATACGGTTAATGCAAATCCTTCTTTTAGAGATTTTTGTAAGACAACGCTAGCCGCTCTTTGAACAGAATTGACCAAGATTTCCGTTGCATTGGTTACGAAGATTATGTCCTCATCATCCAAGGCTGCCTTTCTTGTCTCCGCATAAATCTTTTTTCCTTCTGGATCGTCAGACGCGAAAGAACCCAATAGGACCAACCTGCAATCAACTTCCTTTTTCACTCTCTTATAAACTTTAACCACACCTTTTGGATCTTTCCATCTATCAAATCTCGATATCTGTGCAATTATGGGTTTATCCCGATCAATTTGATTCTTCGACAAATACTTGGATATGGTCCTGTCTGTAATCTTTTCGTTTTTAGTTGATAGTGGATCGATGCTAGGCATTATAACGTGTTGAGGCACTTTTAGCTCTTTTTTCATGTAACGCTTGTGAGAAACGACCATAGCATCATATTTTGTGATAAACCTCTTCAAATACCCCCACATATCCTGCCAAGGCTGAGAAACGTCGATGTGACATCTCCAAATCCAGGAGCAACAATCTTTCCCATAAAAATTTATCATGGGCAAAGGCTGGGGGTCGTGAACTATGACCGCATCATGGTCAATATGCGTAAAAATGGAAAAATTTTCATTTTGAGCTAGATAAATTCGTTTCTTCATTTTTGATAGGTTTATCTTCCTTCCCTGAAGAGCGTTATGAAACTTCTTGGTGATCTCAAAGAAATCCGGGGTCCCGTGCAGGATTCTCCAACCGGCATCGATTCCGATCGAATTCATCAACAATACTAGGGAGTTCAGCATCTCCGCTACCCCGCCTCCTTGATAAGTAGAATTTATGTGTAAAATATGCTTTCCCAAAAGAGGCACTGCTTCTTCATAAATGTGATTAACGGTTTTCTCTCCAGCAATCTCTTCGTATTCTTCTATCCTTTTTATCATCCGGCTCTTCCTCTGATTAGCTTTTTAATAATCTTCTTTTTGTTTTTTAAAGTTAGCGGTATGGTTCCCCTATCTCTTCTTTATCTCCTCCGCGAAATGACTAGACTTCTCCACTTTAGTTTCCGCTTACACTTCTTTTATTAAACCTCCTATTCATCCCTCTTTGCTATCTCTCATAACTTCATTCATTTTTATTGTTTTTAATTCCCTTTTCATTCTAACAAATTCTCAAAGTTTTAGCTTTAAAGTTAGAAAAAGGAAATAATGTGGAAGAAAAAGGGATAAAAAGATGCGTGGGCAAGGTTCTCTTCCACTTTAACTCAGATCATTAGAACTGTATGCGCCTCCCAAGACTGAAGACAGTTGCAAAAGAGATACATCAACGAGTAGTTATGAAATACACTCTTTTGCAAAACTCAGCAAAGAAGAAAAATGGCAGGGACAGCGACAATGTCTCGAGTTCAATCATTAATTTTTTATATCTTGGGCATAATAAGGGGAATAAATGTCAGGCCAGCCCCAAAAAATTGAAAGGAAGGGATGGATTAAATTCCGTCCGGATTATTGCATTGGCTGTCAAGCATGCTTGCTGATATGTCCTCTCAACCATGAGGGCGTAATAGGCTATGATCTTAGCAGAATATTCTGGATTAGCGGTGGCTTTGAAGAGGTAAACAAGGGGAAGCCTGCGTTTTGTGTTCAGTGTGCCAATCCTAAGTGTTACTATGCTTGTCCTGTCGATGCGATTTACATCGACAACAAAACCGGTGCAAGATGCATAGACCCCGAGAAATGCAACGGCTGCAAAAAATGCATAGAAGCTTGCCCGTTCAAACCCCCAAGGATAAGCTTCGACTCAAAGAGAGGAATTGCTATCAAGTGCGATCTCTGCGGAGGAGACCCAAAATGCGTGGAGATATGTCCCAATGAGGCTCTCTCATACGTTCGAAAAAAGGAGAAGTAAAATGAAAGGTTACATGGGAAAATACTTGGTGATTGATCTTTCGGAAGAAAGTATAATTGAGCAAAGTTCTGAGAAATACGTACCAAGATTTATAGGAGGATATGGAATGGCTCTCGGGATCATATGGGACCTAACCTCCGGTAAAACCCTAGAGTTCGACCCTGAAAATGTTTTGGTGTTTGCAACCGGACCGCTCGGTGGCACGCCCGCCCCATCCTCAGGCAGGTTAGAAATAGCAGGAATTGCCCCGCAGGGATATCCCTTACCTTGGGTATGTGATTCAGGAATGGGCGGAGACCTCGGTCAAAAGCTTAAGTTTGCAGGTTATGATGCGGTCGTGATAAGAGGGAAAGCGGAGAAGCCCAGGTACATTTTCATAGAAGATGGACACGCTGAGTTGAAAGATGCCAAAGAGTTGTGGGGTCTAGACACCTTTGCTGTACAAAAATCGATAAAGAAAAAGTACGGGAACGAGACCACTATTGCGGCCATAGGTCCCGCCGGTGAACACCTCGTCAGGTGGAGCATAATAAACTCAAACACGGAAAACGCATCAGGGCAAGGCGGATTTGGAGCGGTTATGGGATCAAAAAATCTGAAAGCGGTAGCAGCAAGGGGTGGCAGTAAAAGGATATCCGTTGCAAATCCAAGCAGACTCATTGAAGAATCCTTAAAGATAAAACGTGAATACGGGAAAGTCGGAACCCTCGGAAAAGTAAATGACAAAAAATTCGGATGCAAATCAACAGTCAAAGCAGGCAGCATATCCTGCATGTTTTGCAGGCTGAACTTTGCAAGATGCTTCAAAGATGTTCCTTGTTGTCAGACTGGCCAAAAAACTGTTTCAGGCATGGAAACGTGCGTGGCTGATGCCATTAAATGCAAGTTTACTAGGGAAGGCATGAGTGAACACGAACGTTTTGAAATCCAGTTTGAGCTAGCCCAATACATGAATCAGTTGGGATTAAACCATTGGGAGGCAAACATTGGTTTTCCGGGCTGGTTTGCGAGATGCAAGGAAGACGGTGTGATGGATGAGGTGATGGGGGAGCCGATAGACGTTCTTCGGAAAGGTGACATGTGGTTGGGAAGCCATCTTGGAATGAGTCCCGAGTTTTGGTTCGACTTCTTTAGGAAGGTGACTAATCGAGAAGGCCTTGGAAACGTATTTGCAGAAGGAGTGCCGAGAGCCGCGGAAAAGATCGGTGGTGTCAAAGAAGCAGAAATGATATACAAACATGGTTACGCTTCTCACTGGGATGGGAGGGAATTGCATTTTATCTATTATCCTATGTGGATTGTTTCAGCTCTTATCTGGGCGATCCGAGGAAGGGACCCCATGAACAGCACCCATGGTTTTTGTCAGAATTTGTCCATGCCAGTCAAAGAGTGGTTTGGTGGCCAAATGCCGTATAACGAGCTAAAGAGAGTGGCAAAGGAACTGTATGGAACAGAGAACGCGGTGGCCGGTTTCAGAACTCCTGAGTTAGGATATAAAGACAAAGAAATACCTGCGATCTGGCACGACCATGCCTCAATGCTAAAAAACTGCATGGTGGCTTGCGATCAAGCGTACTTTGACGGTCCATTGCTCTGGAAAGAAGAGGGTGGTGGGTATCATGCCGGCGATTACACAGCCTTAGCAAGGTTGTATTCAGCCGTAACTGGCGTCGAACGTTCTTTTAAAGATCTATATAAAGACGCTGAGAGATGCTTCAACCTTATGAGGGCGATACATGTTAGGCAAGGGCGAACAAGGAAACACGATGAGAGTGTTATCCCATACTATGAGCAGCCCGATTTTCAACCTAAAGCGAATACTCCGCATACGATAGATCCCAACAAGTTTCGATCTCTTATGGACAAGTATTATGAAAGGAGAGGCTGGGACAAGTGCACAGGATGGCCTACCAGAGAAAAATTAGAGGAGCTTGGCCTAAAGGATGTTGCCGATGAGCTCGAAGAACTAGGAAAATTGCCGTAAGATCTCTATTGATCCTGCTCCTCCCTCTAAAAGGCATAAGTGCATAAAACACAACAGAATTTTCGTCAACAAATTTGATTATCCCCTTTTTGTATTCCGATTTGGAACTCAAAACTAGAGGTAGTAATCTATAAGTAGTTTGAGCACAAACTTGGGATGTTTGACCATTAGCGACAATATAAAGAAAATAGAGAACTCGCCGTAAACAGTTTTTGTGATTTTAGCCACACTTACAATGCTGAAAATCTCATCCAAATAACCGAACACGTCTCTTTTTTTTGAGAACTCAATTATGCCCGAGAGATGTTTCGCGCTAGTTTGAACTTTCTTTCCCGCGTAATTGCGCTTATACTCCTTCTCATAACTGGCGAGTTGGCGCGCTGAATAATCCTGCGATTCGAGAGCGTTCATCACCACACGCGACGCCAGCGTAGCGCCAGTTAGGGTCGTTTCCACACCACCACCCAATAAATTACTCACCTGACCCGCGGAGTTGCCGACAAGCGCGACACCATTATCGACAAATTTGGGTAATAAACCTGTATAGGGTATTCTGTCACCGTTTCTGTCAATTATCTTTGCAGATGCGAACTCCGCCTTTTTATCGATGAATTTTCTCAGAATTAATCCCATTTGGTTGGGGAATGGGGACCCGATACCAACGTTGCATTCTCTCTCGCTTCGAGGATAAAGCCATAGATACCCCAATCCGATTTTTTTACTTAAATAAAAATGCGCACAGCTCACATCTAATCCCTTACAATTTTCCAGCTTGAACCTGAAAGAGGGCATAGTTTTAAAATCTGATAACGGAAAGTGGGATGTTGAGGCAACTGTAGATCTTGCACCGTCTGCACCTATAGTGATTGGCGTATTGTATGCGACTCTTGTGGTTCTAATGCCCCTCACAAACCCATCTCTTTTTATCACGGAGCTCGCTCTCTCTGCAAACCTGAACTCCGCACCGTTAGATTCTGCAACATCTTTCAGATATGTCTGAAACTTATTCTCATCTAGCAGATATGCGTCACCTGTGGTTTTCTCTGGGATATCTATGCTGTGGCCCGTATCTAAATTGATAACGGTAGTTCTAAGAATTCGATTGGTTACTAGTTCCGAGCTCTCCGGTATTTTTGCTAATGTTAGCACTTTCTTCCCGACAAGTTCACCACAGAATGAATCGGTCACCCTCTTGCGTTTTTCTAGAACCAACGGACGCACGCCTCTTTCAGAAAGCAGTACCGCTGATTGAAGCCCACCAGGTCCGGTTCCCACGATACAAACGTCAAACATCATACTTGACCCCCCGCTTGCCTGAGAGCATATCTTCACACTGCTTATAATAGTTTTTCAAATCGTTTAAAAATCAATTCTTCCATATCCGCCTATAAATCAGTCTCGCTCCTATCTTCTTACTACCGAGGCAGACTGCTTTTCTTCGTGGTGTCCCCTTGCCAGAGTTCGCCCGTGCGCTCGGATAATGATGTCGGTGCATGCTAAGTTCCGAGCGAAGCGAGGAGTTTGGATGAAGTAGCGAAGACACGAACACGCTGCTGATTGGGGGTCCTTCAACCACTTACCACATTGTGCTTCGAGCACCAAGGAATGTTTGTGGATTAAGCCCTTGCCGATAAAAATATAAACGAGGTGATGTATTAATGTAACGAAAGAAAAAGAGTTCTAAGGGATGTTATATAAAGGGGATGCATTGATGATTAATATATCATTTCATTTTAATTTGCTTTGCAACAAACCTCCGCAGCCTTGATGATGGGATATGCAGTTGGTGGTGCAGTAAGTAACGGATGAGTTCCAATCTGGACAGTCAAAATAGAATTTATAGTCATTTTGTTTTGAATGGCAAGCCCGATTAGATTTGTTATTTCTCCAGTACTTGGTCCACCTATAACTTCTCCGCCAAGTATAACGCCTGACTCCCGGGCAACGATCAGTTTCACCATCTGTTTATGTGTACTGGATAGTGCTCCTGGATGTTTGTCAATACCTTCAAAAGCACCAGTAACAATATCAAATCCTTCCTTTACTGCCTGGTTCTCGGTTAATCCTGCTACTCCAAAGCCTGTTTC
>DUKC01000184.1:0-1260 GCA_013329495.1 Thermoplasmata archaeon | reverse complement strand
GCCTCTGCACAAGCAGTGGAAGCGAGCATAACACCACTCGTTTTTCCGGTGATGAAATCTCTCTTTCCAGCACAGTCTCCCACGGCAAAGATATCTGGATTATCTGTCTTCATATACTCGTCTACGTTGATGAATCCCATCTCGTTGATTTTCATTCCCGATTTTTCGGCAAGAGATGTATTGGTACGATAACCCATAGATAAAATTACTGCATCAGCCTCGAGTTTTTCTCCATTGTTTAATAGAACGCCGGTAACCTTTTTATCTCCTAATATTTCCTTGACTCCGACACCTGTTTTTATCTTTACTCCCCTCGATTTAAGAATCTCTTCAGCATTAACTGCTATCTCCTCATCAAAAACAAGAGCTAATATATGAGGCAATATTTCAACAATGGTTGCATCTTTGTTGAGTTTATTTATCTCATCAGATATCTCAACTCCTATAAAGCCTCCGCCGATGGTAACAACTTTTTTGCAATCCTTAAGTTTTGCTATTACATCATCCAAATATTTTTTATTTTTGGGTATGGTAAATACATTTTCCAGTTCGGTTCCTTTGAGCCATTTAGGAATCGCGGGTATAGAACCGGTTGCCAATATAAGTTTTTCGAAGTTAATCTCTGTGCCATCAGCGGTTTTACAAACCTTATTTTTCCGGTCTATAGAAATCGCCTCACCGATTTTTAGGTCTATACCTGCCTTGCTCAAAACGGCATCAGGTACAAGATCTTTATTGCTGCTCTCCAATGATCCAAAAATGTATGGGATTCCACAAGGAACGATTACCTGTTTTTCCTTACGGATAAGCAAAAATTCTTTATCAGGATAACAGGATTTTCCCGTCGTTGCAGCGATAATACCTGCAGCACTTCCACCAATTACCAATACATCTATTTTTTTCATATCCACAATACTTTTTACTCCCTTTTAAACTTTATTCTTGCACCCATTTCATATAACGGTTTGTGGGTATATCCGACATTAACATCGTATATCCACCCAATTTGGAATGATATCCGAAACTTACCCCACTGTTAACATTTATTTTTCTCGGCCTCATTTCCAATATATGAATTCTTAATCATTAAATCTAATGGACTTTTTATTCTGCCTAAAATCTTATTACTCCCATGGGTATATATTTCTGTTGTTTTACTGTTCTTTTGTTCTAAAAGCCTGTGAACTACCACTCCCTAAATCCTAACGGATTTTAGGAAGATGGCTTCCTGCTTCTACGATCAAACTTGCTGGAATTGTT
>DUKC01000167.1 GCA_013329495.1 Thermoplasmata archaeon | reverse complement strand
GTACCGTGGCACTCTCGTACCGTGCTCTCCAAAACCCACAGATATCCAGAGGTAAACGGATATCCCATACCTCCTCAATGTTGTTACTGGGTCCTCCATGGATGGTTATCGCGCTCCGATAATACCTATTCTCTCCTACCAAATCAAATCAAATCAAAACAAAATCAATCAAAAAACAAAAAGGGAAAATTGGGAAGTTTTTAGCTTGGACCGGAAAACCTAGAGCCCTAACCTCGTTACATCCTCAAATCAAAGGATCGACCCTTTCCACCTCTTCGATTCGGTCAAATCGAAGTGGTCTCCTAAGCATTTCATCTATAAGCTGAGATATTCTTGTTTATTTGGATGGAATTTTAATCATGCCATCATAAGCGTCGATACTCTCGAAAGACACACAGAAAATTTTATAGGGGAGCGACTAATGACTTAAGACATAGAGGACTATGGAGAAAGAGTTTAACGTAGTCGTAGAGCGCGATGAGTGTGGGTATTACATTGGCTCAGTGCCAGAGCTCCCGGGCTGCCACACTCAGGCAAAGAGCTTGGATGGACTTGTTCGGCGCATGAAGGAAGCAATTGAGCTTTATCTCGAAGTTGAAAAAGAAAAAGAGAAGGTACCTACAAAGCCGCTAAAGTTCTTCGGCATTCAAAAGATCGCCGTCTCGCTCTAAAAAATGAAACTAAGACCCGTATCGGGGAAAGATGTAGTGACGTCAAGTCTGTTGGTTTTGAGAAGGTGCGACAAAAAGGCAGCCACGTNNTATTCCTAAGACACCCAGATTGCCCGATCTTGCTGCGATTTTAATTCCTATCGGAACATCGCAAGAAACTCACTACGTTCTATCTTTGCCTGCCTCATAATCGCGATTAAAGTCCCTTTTGCCAACTCAGGGTGGTTTGGAACGGTAACGAGCAATTTTCGTTCTTCGTTCCATAGATGAATGTGACTACCAGTTTGACGGTACACGTGAAAGCCAAACTTCCCCAAAATTTTGATAACTTCTCTAGCCGAGAGCACGGGAAGCTTGGGCATACTTCTCAACCTCGATGTCTAAGAGGGTTGTTTTACGATTTTTGGGAGACAATTCCATGAGAATCTTATAATGCTCTTCTAAACCTTTTTTCAAATTTGCAATAGCCTCTTCTTCCGTTAACCCCTGGTCCGCTACGCTCGTTATTATATCTGTCGCTACGAAGTATTTTCCTTCTTTGTGGACTTGAATGATGGTTTTCATCGTGCTGTTATCCAACCTACGGTATATACACCTGTCGATATGTCATTTTAGATTGGACTTTTCACTCTGACCCAAGTAGTAGCATAATTCTCTGGTCGACATCATGACAAATGGGTCATAGGAAGTCGATATACAAGTGATCGGAAATAATCAAAAAAACAAAAAAGGGAAAATTGGGAAGTTTGTGGGTTCAGTTGCTTTTTGTTTAAATGGTACCCAGCAACGAGCTACACCTAAACTATGCTTTTATCTCCCTTCTAGGCGAACCTGTTCTAGCCAGTCAACAAGATAACGCTTTGCGTCTAGTATCTCTATCTCGACTGGGTTATGGCTTTTATCGTAGTGAACGATGATCCCGCCACCAACGTCCTCACCATAAGCTGGCCGCTTATCTCGAATCTGGACCAGTAGTACATCTACCTCTTTATCGTACTTTGCTCTCACTTTGTCTGTCATCCATATCTCCTCTTCTTAGCCGGATAGACCGTGATGACTTGCCATTCACAAGACCGTGACGACTTGCTATTCACTTAGAATCTATATGCCGTTTTTCTTGGTCCCACTCGCAGAAATCTTACGATCTTGTGCTCCTCGTCGATCTCGTAGACTATTCTATAGGCCCCCATCCGCCACTTCCATAGGCCTTTCAGATCGCCAACGAGGGGTATTCCTCTGTATGGGTTAGATAGCACCTTATCGACGCACCGAACAATCCGCTCCTTCTCTATCGTCCCTAACTTCCTGGCCTCTTTTAAGAATTTATTCGGATAAACACCATCCTACTTCATCTGATGAGCTTTGCCAGTCGCTTGGCGCTTCCCTTTTCGTACTCTCCCCTCTTAATCTGTGCTCGTGCCTCCTCGATCTCCCTCTTTTCCTCCTCGCTCAACGCGGTATCTAAACTCTCCAGTATCTCTTCGATCTTGTGGTGCTCCTCGTACAGCGCCTTTAGCAGACTCTCAGGAATCTCTACAATCTCGGCCATATCCTTTAAAGCGTTGTCGAGGTTATAAACGTTGCACTAGCCGATGAAATTGAGGAGGAATCTGGCCAAACAAAAAAACAAAAAAGGGAAAATTGGGGAGTTTTTAGCTTGAACAGGAAAACCTAGAGCCTAACCTCGTTACATCCTTAAATTAAAGGATCGATCCTTTCCACCTCTTCGATTCGGTCAAATCGAAATGGCGATCGACGCTGATGATCCGTCCTATGTCATTGTTGAGCATCACCGCCAGGTGCACGAGGTCCCTCGGTTCCGCCTCCCGATACCGTTGGCAGTAATACCGCGTCAACTCAACATCCTTTTGCGTAACTGGCAAGACTTTCGGTTCCAGGTCCAGCAAGCTCCAGGAGGATCTACCCCCTTCTCTCGTAGGCCAAT
>DUKC01000043.1 GCA_013329495.1 Thermoplasmata archaeon | reverse complement strand
AATAATATGCACCCGGCTGTATTTACTTTTTATCACAGTGCGAAATTTTTTAATTTATCGTACAAAATGAATAAAGGGGCCTCTTCGACTATCAACTAACCGATCGTATCCATCTACCCGAGCTCCTTTGTTGATTAGCAAATTGGCAAAAATTGGCTTTACAGGGTTAAGATAACTGGTTCCTTACCTAAGTATTCTGCTGCAGTTAGCAAATTTTTTCTCTCTCTTTCTGCAATCGACCAAACCGGCTTAGTCCGCTCTCTAAACCATCTGTCCCGGGGTAGATGGTGATCATAGATTATGAGTTCCGAATTAACAGAAGAGACGATCCTCGACGCATTCTCTATGGTTCTTTTTAAATTTATAAGATTAAGCGTGAAGCCTAGAAGGTAGGTCATGGGACCATCAAGCACGAGCACATTGGGGTCTTCTCGGATTATCCATTCCGCATAATCCTCAATTATTGGACCATTAAGGTCAGAAGAATGGATAAATTTCTCTTTCTCGCATTCGATTACAATTGGGCATACCCAACCAACTCTTGAAAATTCTATTCCATGGAAAAGAGGGTTCGTGAACCTTAGCTTGGTTTTCCCAAACTGAAATGCTTTTCCATCTATCCACCTAACTCTAACTCCTTTGAGATCAAGCTCGGGAATTATCTTCTTGGTATTCCATTTCTTTGCTCTTCCTTCAAACCACTTCCTTCCTTTCTGGAGCAATTCCTGCCTCCTGGAGTTATAATCCCCGAAGTCTTTTTCTCGAGCGACGGGAAGTTCATCCATGGGGTCAGGATAGCTTTTTTGCTCTGGATCCCTCATAAATTCATCCAAACTTCTCCCTTCGAAGGCTCTGCAAAGGTTACCATAAAATTTCTCGCTCCTTCCCATCTGAGAATCGTTTATCCACTGGTTTGGATTTTTTGCAAGCACCAATTTTCCCTCATAAAGAGGCTTTTCAAAATCAGTAAAGTGGTCATAATGATAATGAGAAATAACCACTACTTGCGCTTCCTTGCTAGCTTTCCTAATTGCACGATAGGCTTCCCCATACCATCGTTGTTTTTGCTCGTCCGAAGCTGGAAAAGAAGGCTGCATTCCGGCTGCCCCGGGATCGATGAGTACGCTCACGTCTGGAGTTTTTATCAGGGTGGCCGAACTTTTGGCCCCCATGCTATCGAACCAAACAGGCTTGAAACTAATTTTGTTCATCGTTTTCATCCGGGTGAAAAAGCTCATCGGCCAATAGGCCATTTGTAGAAGGAAATGGGAAGGCATGACCTTGCATTTATGCGCCTTCATCCTCACCGAGAACCGCTATCTTGTTTCCATCATCAATTACCGTGAATAAGCCATCACTCCTTTCTATCCTTTCATCTATCCAGTCCTGCAAACTTTCGGCTTTCGACAGTCCGGCTCTCTCAAGTTTTTCTGCTTCAAGCTCACAGTAAAAGTAAAGCTTTGTCCTGTTTTCTTTTAACAGTTTAAGCACCCTGTCTGTTTTCCACAGATAAAGCTCGAAGTTCTCATCAATAAACTTCGTAGCCCTTTCAAGAGGCCAATCGCTCATCCTTACCAGGTTGTCATAGAAGAGTCTTTTTGATTTAATGTCAGGAGCGATTCCCCTGACTTCCTCGGGTAAATCCGGTCTTCCATCGAGCGGAGCTGTTATCAATGCTTCTCCGCCATCCAAAATGCCGCCCTTCAAAGCCATATCAAAGCAGTTTTGGATTCCATACAAAGCCCTGTGATGCGGGCAGACGATGCCTGCACCAATCACTACAACGTCTGCCTTCATCCTCATCACCTGTCGACCCAATTCTTAGTACATCCTATCGCCTTCTTCCACCCTTTATACTCTTTCTCTCTCTTGTCTTTATCCCATTTAGGCTCAAATACCCTTTCTATCTTCCAACTTTTTCTCAGTTCTTCAAGGTTCTCCCAGAAACCTATTGCGAGTCCAGCGCAATATGTTGCCCCTAGTGCAGTCGTTTCTATAAAAGCAGGTCTTATGCAGGGAACACCTAGGATATCGGCCTGGAGTTGCATCAAGAAATTGTTTTTTGCTGCCCCCCCATCAACCTTCAGCGACTTTAACTCAACGCCACTGTCTGCAATCATTGCCTCAGCAACATCTCTAGTCTGATAGCAGATGGATTCGAGCGTGGCACGAACCAGGTGTTCTTTCCGAATAAACCTGGTGAGGCCGACAATTGCACCACGCGCATACATGTCCCAATAGGGTGCAAAAAGCCCTGAAAAGGCTGGGACAAAGTATACTCCTCCAGAGTCTGGGACTGAACCTGCGATCTCTTCGGTTTCGGATGCCTCTTTTATCAATCCCAGGTTGTCTCTTAACCATTGAATTGCAGCTCCGGTGACAGCAATAGAGCCCTCCAAAGCATAGGTAGCCTTTCCTTCTTCGAGACTATAGGCAACGGTTGTAAGCAACCCAGACTTTGAGATAAACAGCTTAGCTCCCGTGTTCAACAACACAAAACAACCCGTACCATAGGTGTTTTTGGCCTCTCCAGGTTGGCAACAGTTCTGGCCGAACAAGGCAGCCTGCTGATCACCCAGATCGCCACATATTGGAATTTCGGCACCTAAAGGACCGTCCTTCTTTGTGTATCCATAGATAGATTTGTCGCTCGATGGCCTAAGAGAAGGCAACAGTTCTCTGGGGATGTTTAATTCTTCCAAAATTTCATTATCCCATTCCAATCTTTTTAGATTCATTAGCATCGTTCTAGATGCATTTGTGTAATCTGTAACATGCTTGCCGCCATTGACCCCGCCGGTAAGCTTCCAGATTAACCAAGTGTCCATGTTGCCAAAAATTGCTTTCCCTCTTTCGACTTTTTCTCGGGCCGTGGGGATATTATCCAATATCCACTTTATCTTTGGAGCAGAAAAATAGGTGTTTACCAAGAGACCTGTCTGCTTTTTAACTAGTTCGTCAAGACCTCGATCGATCAGCGCTTGGCAGATGTCTCTGGTGCGAGTGCACTGCCACACAAGAGCGTTGCACAAGGGCTTACCAGTCTGGGGATCCCATAAAAGAGTTGTTTCACGCTGGTTTGTCACCCCAATGCCTTCAATCTTCTTGGGATCAAGATCTTTCTTCTCGATTGCCTTTCTTATTACTCTCTTGGTATTTTCCCAGATCTCTAACGGATTATGTTCAACCCATCCGGGTTTGGGATAAATCTGTTCATGCTCCTCGTATGCTGAAGAGATCTCTTCCCCTTTCTTATTAAATACCATAAACCTGGTGCCTGTAGTCCCCTGATCTATGGATGCTATGTACCTTTCTTTCATCTTGACAACGAGATGTATTTCATTTTAGATTAGATGAAGGTTAGAAGGAAGCTGTGGTATACCGCCGCTCCGATCACTCCCCCTACTATCGGTCCGAATATGGGAACAACCAATCCATAACTCCAGTCAGAGTCTCCCTTGCCTGGTATTGGAAGCAGGGCATGAGCGATTCTTGGCCCAAGATCTCTGGCGGGATTGATGGCAAACCCAGTGGGCCCTCCGAGACCTAGGCCAATTGCCCAAACTATAAAGCCAACTATAAGCGCACCAAGAGCACCTATCTGATTGTTCTCGTTTAGCACCCCCAGTACACCCATCACAAGCATCGCAGTGCCTATCACTTCGGTAACAAAATTCTTTGCAAAGTTTCTGATTTCGGGACCAGTTGAGAACACGGCTCTTTTGGTTGCCGGATCATCCGTTTGAGCAAAATGATCCATGTATGCTAGATACACCAGCACAGCACCGGCAAAGCCTCCCAAAATTTGAAAAGCAACGTATCCCGGAACAAGATGCCACTCAAATTCTCCCACTGCCGCTAGACCAATTGTTACAGCAGGATTTATGTGACCGCCACTCACCCAGCCAACCGTGTAAACTCCCAAGGCTACAGCAAGGCCCCAACCTGTGGTAATTGCTATCCATCCACTGCCGTGACCTTTTGTTTTTTTCAAGAGAACATTGGCAACCACGCCGTTTCCTAGGAGCACCAAAATCATCGTCCCCAAAAACTCAGCTAGATAAAGTCCAATCTCAGCTACCATAATTTTAAGTATGCATGAAAAGTATTAATATTTTGCTTAAGCCTACTTAGTCAAGACGTGAAAACATCCTGGTCCTTGCTGACTTTGCAGTTGGATGCTCGTTAGTATTAAACCAGCTTAAATTGGGGGTAGGGGCACAATTGCAATCCTCTTTTTTGACTGGTGAGCTGAGAGAGGGAATGGTCTGACAGTGCCTTACCTACCTGGTGCTTAGGATTCAAAAAAAAGATTTGTTAAAGATCTATGGGAGTTGGGCCCCCTAAAACCTTCCCTGCCTGGGAGGCTTTACTTAACAGCATGGGTAAGAATTTGGGTAAGATTCATCTGCTGGTCCTCTTCTGTGGGGCCATTCTCTAGGATGCCTTGGATGATGAATTGGATAGAGTTCACCGGCATTGTATTTTTCTATCGCACTTCGAACTGTTTCGCCTTTCCCATCGAGCACTTTTATACCCTCGTGAGAAAGTGATCGGTGCGCGTTTGGTCCAATGTCACCTACAATCACTGTCCTAACGCCGCGTTTTGCCATCATTTCCACAACAGAAACGCCTCCCCCGGCAGCTGCATCTGCATAAGGACTTCTCACTACCTTAAACTTCTTGGTAACTGGATCACCGATGATAAAGTATTCGCACTTCGCAAACGTGTCGTCCACCTTGCTCCTATAGCTCTTGCCAGTCGCAGCTATCGCTATATCTCCGACTCTTGTTCTTTGCCTTGGTTGCGCACTTTCGACAAAAGATACGCTCGACCCAGCTGAAGCAAAGCTGGTAGCAATTAAGAAGATCACCAATGCTGGTACCACAAGTTTTACGACTAAGTTTGCCTTATTTGGCATTTTTACGTTTCACCTCGGTATTGTTTTAGTCGCAGTACTATTAAAAAGCATTGGTTTTTAGAGAGTGGCATAAAAAAGAAAAGGTTAAATTAGCCCAATCGATTCGCAAGAATGAGGAAAATGAAAATCGAACATTATAAAGGATTGCAACCGCATACCCAATTAAAAAGTGGTCAGGTAGGAGAAATTGTGTTTTTGCCGGGTGATCCTGGCAGAGTAAAAAAGATAGCTGCGAACTTTGACGAGGCGAAACAGGTAGTCTACAACAGAGAGTATTTGACATATACGGGCAGGGCTCATGGAAAGAAGGTCTCCGTGACTTCAACGGGAATAGGATGCCCTTCCACAGCGATCGCGGTCGAGGAGCTATCTCAGGTTGGAGTGAAGGTTTTTATAAGGGTGGGAAGCACAGGTGCAATCCAGCCCGACATAAGATTGGGAGAGGTAATAATTGCTGATTCGGCAGTAAGATCGGACGGAACTTCCTTGGATTATGTTGAGCAGGGGTATCCCGCCGTCGCTTCAAATAGAGTTACAAATGCGTTGATAAAATCTGCTGAGGAACTAAAAATGCCCTATCACGTGGGAACAGTTAGGAGTGGAGACGCCTTCTATGCTGAGCGGATAAAAGGAAGAAATCTTGCGGCTCATTACGAAGAGTTGAACGTGCTGGCTTTAGAAATGGAAGCATCGACGATATTTACTCTGACTCGATTAAACAAGCTAGAGGGAGGTTGTGTCTTAGGTGTAGTGAATGCGATAGGAGGAATGGATTACTTTACCGGAGAAAAGAAGGCTGAAGATCTGGCTGAGCAGTCGATAACCAACGCAATAAAGGTGGCGGTTAATTCTGTAAAGCACCTCTAGAAACAGGCCTCTCCTAAAAAGCTCTCCAGACAATCAAATGATAAACTCAAGGCAGGATTGAAAAAAATGCTTGTTGAAGGCATACAGTACCGCTCTGTTTGGTTTGAAGATGAAAAGTTAAAGCTCATTGACCAACGGAAGTTGCCATTTAAGTTTGAGATTTTTGAAGCAAAAAATGTGGAAGGAGTTGCTTTTGCGATAAGAGAAATGGTTGTGAGAGGTGCTCCAGCCATAGGAGTTGCAGCGGCCTACGGAATGGTCATGGGAGCCGAAAAACCAGAAAGAAGTGCGGCTGTCTTGAAAAGCACAAGACCAACGGCCGTAGATCTCTTCAATGCAATCGAGTTTATGTCGAAAAACATTGATGAAGGTTCAGATCTTCTGGAGGGGGCAAACAGCTATGCCAACCAGGTGATTGAGCAATGCCATAGGATTGGAGAGGTGGGTGCAGAGCTGATTAAAAGAGGAGCGAAAGCATTGACCCATTGCAATGCTGGTGCCCTGGCCACAGTGGATTGGGGAACGGCTCTGGCACCTCTTAGAGTTGCGAAAGACCAGGGAAAGAAATTTATGGTCTGGGTCAGCGAAACGAGACCCAGACTTCAAGGTTCCTTAACCTCTTGGGAGTTGTATCAGGAAGGAATAGACCATAAAGTGATAGTTGACTCTGCATCAGGTTATTTGATGAAAAAAGGTTTGGTGGATTTTGTTGTGGTTGGGGCGGACAGGGTTACTAAAAATGGGGATGTTGCGAACAAGATAGGAACATATGAAAAGGCAGTTCTTGCTAAAGAAAATAAGATTCCTTTTTATGTCGCTTTCCCATCAACCACGATCGATAAACAAGTTGAGAAAGGGGAAGACATACCAATAGAGACAAGGAATGAAAAGGAGGTTTTAACAATAGGTGGAAAAAGAATAATGTCCCAGGGGGTTCATGCCTTGAATCCTGCTTTTGATGT
>DUKC01000109.1:5564-6130 GCA_013329495.1 Thermoplasmata archaeon | reverse complement strand
TTCTTCAAAAACGCAAAACATAAGGCACTTGAATTAAAGGTTGGTGACATACAAAGAGAACTAGAGTTGGGAAATGTACCATTAGCTATTAATTTTCTTCCGAAGAAAGACCGAGAGACGATAAAGGAGAGAATAACATTTCTTGCTTCAGATGGCATAGAGATACTTAAACAATATTTGGAATGGAGAAAGAAAAAAGGCGAAGTAGTAACTGAAGAGAGCCCATTATTTGTTGGAAGAACTAAAAGAGGTGTTAGATCAATAACTTCTTTAAGGTTTAATCAGACGATCAAAAGAGCCGCTAAGAAAGCAGGGCTTAATGAGGATAACAAATATGGAACAATGAGAACTCACGGGTTAAGGAAGTTTTTCATCACACAGCTGACGAATCATGGTGTTGAAGATAAAATAATCAACTTCTTTATCTGCCATAAAATACCAGATATCGACCGGGTTTATTGGTCCAGACGAGTAGAACAGCTACGGAAAATATACGAAGAAAGACAACAATATCTTAACCCGATTAATGGAAAGAAACATACATTTGATCTCAAAAAGCTAAAAGG
>DUKC01000109.1:0-5505 GCA_013329495.1 Thermoplasmata archaeon | reverse complement strand
ACAATAGAAAACGAATTTGATAGCAAAATAGTTACGACAGAAAAGGAAATAATTGAATTGAGCAATCAAGGATATGATTGTCAATCTATTGGAAAGAGTAAATGGATCATGAGAAAGAAAATATCAAATGTAACGTTTAAGGTTCAATAAATATATTTTTTATTTATTAAGCTCTCCAATCAATAAATCCGAACACTTCAACGCAGAATTGAACGCTATGTCCCCTCCCGAACCTATTCCTTTGGTAGTATCTCCAATCAAATACAAATTTTTCATACTTGGAATTTGAAAATCTGGTCTGTCTAAGTAACTTTGTTGATAGGTCGGCATAGCTCCATCTACTACAGAAAATGTTCTTTCCAGTTCCCATTCAATTTTATCCTGTATGTTTGGGAACATCTCTCGGATTAACCTCTTTAGCAGTGGTATAGCTTCTTTCGATTTTTTGATGTCAGTTATTGGATAGAAAAAAGAAGCCAGCTGTTTTCCACTTGGTGCCACAGTTTCTGTTGCATTAGAGGTGAAACAGCCCATCGTTAAAGGGTCTGAAGTTATGATCACCCCCGCCTTGTCAGTGACGCTTTCCTTCAAAGCTATCTCTATGCCAACTCCCTGTGTTGGTCTTATGGATGAAACTTTTTTCATAAATTCAGCCGGGGCATTTTCCTCTGCAATTATCTCGTTTAAATTTTGCAGTGGAGCCGCATAGACAACATTTTCTGCAAAAATTTTCTCAGAATCTGTTTCAACGCCTTTTGCCTTCTCTTCTTCAATCACAATCTTTTTGACGGGGGTAGATTGCTTGATCTCCCCTCCATTCTCTATTATACTTTCTTTTAAAGTGTCAATAATGTGCTTCATTCCATGCTTCACATATCCAACCGTCTCCTTAGATTTTGAAACCCTTTTCACAAATCCAAAGAGCTCCCCAGCTGACGCCTCTTTTAAATCAGAGCATATTATTCCTATGCCTCCCAAAGTCCCGATTACACCTTCTATGTCTTTTCTTCTTTTCTCTTTTTTTATTTTTTGAGAGATAAAATCCTCCATCGGAGTCCTATAAAACTCATTCAAGTCTGCTTTAAGCCCTCCAAGTAAAACCTTAATCAGGGCAAATTTCGCTCCAAAAGGAACCAGGCCAGTCGTCAAAAAACCCATCGCTCCAGATGGAAACTTTTTGAACTTTCCATCAATAAAGATTTCTGGTTTGCCCACTTCAACGAACTCTGCTTTTTTCCCTATCTCCTCAAAAACTTTTGCCGCTTCCCCTTTCGCTCCGCATCTCAGCAGATGAACTCCGTAATCAACTAGGAATCCCTCCTTTTCTATGTATCCTCCTCTCCCTCCCAAAACCTGAGATTTTTCAAAAAGAGCCGTTTTAAATCCTTTCTTCGATAGAATGCTTGCCATAGACAGGCCTGCAAACCCTCCGCCAATTATTGCTACATCATATTTCATGCTAAACAAAAACCCTCTAAAACTTAATAACCTTTTCCTGTCTATCGCTTAATTCGGGTGAACTACCCCCAGCTTTTGCGGGAGGACTTCCCGCCGATAAAGTTAAAATTTTAGTTGGTACCTCGTTTCAGAAAAACCCTCAACTATGCCTAACTCTAATTTCTGCCCCCTCTTTAACTTTAAAATATTTAGCAGCATTCTCCTGATTCTTTGCAATCTCTAAAAAGCCTGAACTACCAATCAAGACTAGTAGCTCTCCCCTCTTAATCTCTCCATAACTTTTTCTAATTTTGGTGCTAAAGAGCGCATCTTTTATGCTTATCCAAACTTCATTATCCACTTTCATCAGGTCTGTAGGAATGTTGGTTATGATGTTCCCGAAATCATCCACGTGAAGAACCTCCCCAAAAATTGTATCCCCCTTGACTTTGGGTTGAACATTTTCAAGATTTACCCAATTCTCTATGACTTTACCAAAATTGGTGGGTTCTGTCCCTTTTGAAAGCCATGCGGCCACGGGCGCAAAGATATCTCTCCCATGAAATGTTGAACTGGTTGGTTTTAACCAGTATCTCCTATTGGTTAGTTTTATAACTCTCTTTATTCCCAGCTTTTGTGCTGCTGGAATTAGCAGACCATTGTCAGGTCCTATAAACCATGCTCCTTTAGCCTCAATGAGCAATCCCTTTCTTTCCGTCCCCACTCCAGGATCAACAACACCAAGGTAGATCGTGTCTTTCGGAAAATAACCAATAAGTCTTTTGAGCATGTAGCTTCCTTGCTTTACATTATGCTTCTGGATTTGGTGTGATATGTCTATCGTTTTTGCCTTTGGAGAAATGCTTGATATGACTCCTTTCATAGCCGCAACATACTCGTCCTTCGTCCCAAAGTCAGTCAGTATTGCAATTAGGCACATTTTATTATTTTCTCTCGGCAGAAATTGATACCAACTCTTTCCAAGTAAGCAAAGGTTTCCTTGCCGCTTGAACTTCATCAACCCTTTTTACTGGTGTTGAAACAGGTGCATTCTTCAGAGTCTCCGCGTCCTCTTCAGCTATATCCCTCAATATCTTTGCATAGTTATCCAGCTCCCTCTTCGATTCTGTTTCTGTAGGCTCTATCATCAAGCATTCGGGCACTATCAGCGGGAAGTAAATGGTGGGTGGATGAACCCCATAATCAAGCAACCTTTTCGCGACATTCAAGGCACGAACCCCCTTCTTCTCCAATAATTTTTTGCAGGATAACACAAATTCATGCTTGCAAACGTCTTTGTAAGGTTCCACATACCATCCAGATTGGGTTATTTTCTTCTTCAGATAATTGGCATTGAGAACAGCCTGTCCCGCTGCTTTTTTTATCTCATTTCCCATCAATAGAAGGTAACAATATGCCCGAACAATTACCCCCCAATTCCCGTAGTAAGAATGAATTTTACCAATACTTTTTGGATAATCATACTCCAGCGAGTATCTCTCCTCTGTTCCACTCTTTTTAATTCTGGGGATAGGCAAAAAGTCAGAAAGCCTCTCTTTTACGCAGATAGGTCCGCTTCCCGGCCCTCCACCTCCATGGGGAGAAGCAAAGGTCTTGTGTAAGTTCAGGTGAGCAATATCAAAACCCATGTCCCCGGGTCTTGCCCACCCCATCAATCCATTCAAATTAGCTCCATCGTAATACAGCAATGCGCCTTTCGAATGAACTACCCTGGCAATTTCCTTTATGTCTTTTTCAAACAATCCAAGAGTGTTTGGATTGGTTAGCATGAAAACTGCGGTATTTTCTGTGACAGCTTTTTTCAAGCCATCAATATCTACCCTGCCTTTTTTCGAGGGAATCTCTATGACTTCATATCCAGCCATAGTTGCAGATGCTGGATTTGTGCCGTGAGCTGAGTCAGGCAAACAAACTTGAGTTCTCCCCCTTTTTAAAGCTTCAAAATATGCCCGTGCTATTAGCAGGCCAACCAACTCACCTTGAGCGCCCGCTGCTGGCTGCAGAGTGCAGGCATCCATGCCTGTTATTTCGCAAAGCATTCTCTCGAGGCTCCACCCGATCTCAAGCAAACCCTGAATCGTCGATTCATCTTGGGAAGGATGCAGGTTTTTAACATCAGGCAAATTAGCGATCTGTTCCCCGAGCTTTGGATTATACTTCATTGTGCAAGATCCTAGCGGGTATATGCCTTCGTCAATTGCATAGTTAAGCTTCGATAGCTTTGTGTAATGGCGAACTACCTCAGGTTCGGTTGCCCCTGGAAGGTTCAAGTCTTTTCTTTTCAAGTCAGTTGGCAGGTCAAACGGCAGCTTAACGTCTGGCAGCCGAACGCCGCTCTTGTTCAAAGAGCCAACCTCATTGATTAGGGGAACTATCCATTTATTCATGCTATCCTCTCCAGTGTTTTTACCAACTTTTCTATATGCTCATCTTTGTGTTGCTCTGTTACCCCATATAATGCAACTTCTCCCAACTCAGGGAATTGTTTCGTAAGGATTAGCCCCCCTTGGATGCCATTTGCAAGCAATTCTTTGTTCACATCCTCTGCCTTTTTCCTTTTGCAGCGGACCAAAACTTGGTTAAAGCTTAGTTCTCTTTCGAAAGGAATTTCGACTTGACTGACCTCCTTCAAAGCTTGTTTAAGTCTATACCCTCTTTCAAAATTCCATTTTGCCAACTTAATTAAACCCCCTCTGCCCATCAATGCCAGGTATACTGCTGAAGCGCAAGCGTGAAGTGTTTCCGCGGTGCAAATGTTGCTTGACGATCTGTCTCTCTTTATGAACTGATCTCTCGTCTGCAAGGTGAAGCAAAATGCTGGATTTTCATCCCTATCTGTTGTCAGTCCAACGATTCTCCCGGGTAATTGCCGCATATATTTCCTTTTCGAGGCCATGACTCCCAGCAGAGATCCTCCCAAGTTCATGGGGTTTCCCAACGCCTGTCCTTCACCTATAACCAGGTCTGCTCCCCATTCTGATGGAGGCTTGATTACTCCCAAACTCAGCAAATCAACCCCCGTAACCAACAAAAACTCGTTGCTCTCTCTCAAACGTTTGATCTTTTCCAACCTGTCATCAATAATGCCAAAAAAATTTGGATTTTCCAGATAAATGCCCGCGGTATGCTGGCTTATTTCCTCTTCCAGTCCAGATAGATCCACCTTTCCGTTCGATTTATCATAGGGAAATTCTTTAACCTCCAACCCACAACCTTTTGTGTAGTTTTTCAACACGGACTTCTTTTGCCATGAGACGTTTTTTGGAATCAAAAACTCACTTTTTTTAGTGACTCTTGCGCACATCCTGGCCGCTTCACCCAAGGTCGAGGCTGAATCGTAAAGACCAATCGGTGCTACGTCCATACCAGTCAATTCGCAAATCATCGATTGATATTCAAACAGAGTTTGCAGCATTCCATACGAGGCTTCTGGTTGGTAAGAAAAGTAAGCCGAATAGAACTCCGGTCTTGAAACCAGAGCTTCAACCGCAGACGGAATCCAATGTGGCATGACATCTCCACCGAAAAAACTAGGCATATCTTCAAAAGAGGCATTTTTCGAAAGAATTTCTTTGAAGTAATCCTTTATCTCAATTTCTGACATTGGGTCTGGCAAATTGATTGGGGGCGATCTAAATTCCCTGGGTATATCTCTGAACAAATCTTCAACAGTTTTACAACCTATTGCTTTAAGCATCTCTTCTTTTTCTTGCTCATTTGGTAAGAAGGACATATAAAAAAATTATAAGCTATCTGTTATTAATGTTTTCTGAGAATACAAAATAAAACTTAGTAGAATTTTTATTTAGCCTTGAAAAGAAAAAGCGAGGCAAAAGTTGATGAGAACAAACGCAACCTTATCGAGTGTGTCAAAAGATTATCAAGAGGTGCAGCAAGAGTCAATGACGAGGTTTTCATCGATGGCAAAACATACTTTGTTCCTGTTGTCTAAAGGTTATCCCAAAGGAATCCTCTACTTGAAAGGGTGCATCTTTAGTTCAATTATCCCCCCTCATATCCCTAGGTGAACTACCACTCCCTAAATCC
>DUKC01000082.1 GCA_013329495.1 Thermoplasmata archaeon | reverse complement strand
TTAAAACAGAAAACATAAGCTCAGGGTCCACTTTTAGCAACAAGGTACCATGCTGAAGTAGTCTTCCATCGCTTCTTGTCTGGGCGTTGCCAGAAAATTTTTTGCTTCCGATCAGCAGGTCGTTTAGTGGTACGAATTTTGCTTCTACGCTGATTTCCTTTAGGCCTTTAACAATCGCACCACATATTAGCCTGTAGGATTGAAGGATATCTTCGGGATACTCTTGAGTTGTAAAAGAGTAGGTCAGTTCGTCCTTATGAAAAACGGTTCCTCCGCCCGTTCTTCTGCGTACAATGTCAATGCCTTGCCTTTTGCATTCCTCTACATCTACCTCATCCCGCAGTGACTGAAAATACCCAATTGAGACGGCGGAGGGGCTCCAAGAATAAAGTCTCAGGGTTGGTAGGGGAGAAAGCTCCATCAATGCTTCATCTACCCCCATGTTCCAATATGCTCTTTCTCCTCCGTTTTCTATTAATCTTATTTTTTTCACTTTATTGCCTCCATAATTGCGAAAGTCAGATCTTCGGAACTAAATCCAAAAGGTTTTGCACCTTCTAAGCCTTCTGAGATTATTTCATTAATAATTTTTTTGTCGACTGGCGCTCCACTCAGGGCTCTTTCTATCTTTTCTATTTGCTTTTCGGGGTATAGAAAAAAGTCTCCAGTGATATTTATCTTTGTAATGCGAGCACTATATTCAACCTTTACTCTGATTAACTTTTCAGCCTTATAGGTAGATTTTCCCCGCCAGGTTTTTGCCTCATTAACCGCCTTTTGGTATTGCTCCTCGTTAACTTCAGGGAAATTGTAAGGATGGGTCGGCGAAGAGTCGTAATACAGTCTGTCACAATCCTTGCAACCGCAGGTGAGAAACGCGTCTCTTGATGGAGTTGAGAAGTTGACCAATTCCCCACGAGAATTAAATTCGAATTTGGATTGCGCCTCATTTTCTATTAGCCATCGAGCGATCTGGATGCGCCTATAGGAATTAATAGAGGGGTGACTTTGATGCTCCAACGGTGTCCCCGAAACGGGAACAAACGAAAACAGAGAGATTCCTACGCCCAGTGTGTGCAGTCTTTGCATCAGATGTACTGTCTCCTCTTCTTTTTCCCCAAGTCCAATTATCAGATGCGTCCAGATTCTCTTTGGAAAAAGATTGGCGGCTGTCTTTAGTAATTCCAATGTTTCAAACCATTCACCTCTCTTCACTTGCCTGCTTATCTCTGGCGTGACCGCATCTAGGGGTATAGCAACCGTGTCGGCCCCGCTAGAGAAAAAGGTCTTTATCCGCTCTAGATCTTTGGTCCTTATGCATACAGAGCGGGGGAAAGGAAGCTTGCCAACAAGGTCTAATGCCTCGTCAATTCCATCTGACGAGAGCTGCAAGCAAACTCTCTTAAAGTTTGCTTGCTTTAACTTATCAATGACCACTTTGCTTGGATAATCAGGCCATCTGACTCTTGCTATTTGAGATGAGTTTATCCCGCAGTAACTGCAATGAAATTTACAATTGGAACCCAGGAGCAGGTATGCAGTCTTAGGATCATAGGATAACCTGCCGTTTGTTAACCCCAACTTTATTGCGGTGCCAAACGAGACTTTCATAGTATGCAACACTCTGTAAATATTGAAGATGCTTTAACTTTTTTAAAAGTATTTGGAGCGGGCATCACAATCCGATCCACAACATGCTGATCTACAATCTGAGAATCTAACTTTGACCTGTATGCTCCTCCGGGTCTCATGCACCCCAGAAAAACTTTGCTGAACTGCTCCCTTGCAGCCCCCAATAATCTCAGGACATCATCAACTGGCGGTGGAGAAAAACATTCATAGACTGTTCCGGGGGTTGGTATGAATACATTAAAAACAATAATTTTCGTATTCGTTGAGCGGAGCAGTTCTAAAGCATTCCACTCCCCCTTGATTTTCCCACCGTGAAGACCAATGGTTATATGAGGAATGGTTGGTGTTTGCGAAGACAGGGTACAAAAAGAAGAAAGATAATCATTTACCTTTTTATTCAGTCCATAAACCTCTCTTATAGTTTCACTGGAACCAACAAAATCAAAAGCAATTCTATCGGCGAGTTTTCTTAGCATTTTGGCTTTATCTGGAGGAAATAAGCCGGGGTGCAGAATTATTTTAGATTTTCTTTTTATTTCCATAATTTTGCTCGCAAATTCAAGCAGGGGCACCTCGCCATTTGCATTGCAACCGCCGCTTATCAACACGCTCTTTTCGCTTCCTTTCAATCTATCCAAAGTCCTCATACCTGATAGATAATGCCCGTTGCAATGTTTACATCGGAGAGAGCACCGCTCTCCCGTTAAACTCACGGTGGTCGTTTGAAAAGGAAAGACCGAAATTATTTTACGCATATTAATTGGAATAATCCAACATTTGTTTTATAATGTTTGCTAACTGTGACATCCTCCCACCACCAAATCAGAAATTTGGAGGGGGCTTCTAACTTTTCCTTCATGCTACTCCTTCACAGCCTCTGCTCAGGGAACGTTTTGCGGAATTTCCGGTTCTTACTTCATCCACCAGACTCGGTCCCCTCATCCTCAAGACGGAGTCGGGTTACGGAGGTCTCGACGTCACATCCTATAGCTCGGATGTTCCTTTCGGAGGGAAGCATAAATTCGGGGTTGTCCCTCCCTACTTAGATAAGAGAATGTTCTAT
>DUKC01000179.1 GCA_013329495.1 Thermoplasmata archaeon | reverse complement strand
TTCTCACCTAAAAGGAGTTAAGATTGAGGATGGGTTGAAAAACTGGGCAAGCAACCTATTCTTGCTTATGAATCACAGGCCATTCAATACGGGATCAAATAGAGGTTTTTCTCCCCTAATGCTGGCAAATTCCTATGGATGAAAAGCGTATTAGACAATTTGGGAATTCTTCAAGCCCATGCCCAGCTTAAGCCCTCGAAATATCTAGGTATTTAGGAACAATTTAGCCAATTTTTGGATATTAAGTTCCTTTTTGCCTTTTTTGCCTTAGGAAATTTTCCAATCTTAATCAAAATTATGCTCGATTTTAATCCTTTCCGAAAATAATAAAAAGACTCCCAAAGTTTATAGAAAATATTTAATAGTGAAACTTGTTTAAGGAAAATGATAACATGAAAGACACTCTGATTAACCAACTCAAGTTTGCGTTTTACCCCGACGAATTTTTTTCTGCTAAAAGCAAAGAGCCAGCTCGCTGGTCGAAGCCATTTCTTATCGTTTTCATAAACGGTGTTTTGGCATCGATAATGCTGGGTTATGGTGCCTATAGACTTCTTCCCTATTTCCTTAAGGGGCTTACTCCCTCAACTTCTGCATTTTTGGGAGTGGTGGCTGGGCTTTTGGGAGCCCCACTTGCATGGTATCTTGCCGGACTTCTAACTTTTGTCTTGTCTCTCCTATTTAAAAAAGGGGATGAAGATCTTTCAAAAGTCCTGGAATTTTTAGGCTATGGTACCTTTCCATTGATCTTCGCTGGCTTGTTTAGTCTTCCCCTCGTCTTTCGCGTGTTGAACGATCCTGGCATTTACAGCTATTTAGAAGGGGCTTACTTCACCGATTTTTCAACTATCCTTGAATACGTTAAGCCAGTTATCCAGATAATTGTTATGCGCCCCTCAGCAGCACTTGTTGCCGTTATTGGACTTCTCTTTACCTATTGGACTGTCTATCTGTTGATTTTCGGTATCAAGAACGCAAGAAATTTATCCATGGAAAAAACACTTACCTTCCTTCTTTTTATAGTGGGAATAGTTACTGTAGTGTCTGGGGGAGTAATAGCTGCAATAATCTAAAACCTCTGCTCAATAAAGCGGACAAAACAGATATAAGGATGCCCTTAGTGCTGTCTTTGTTTTAGAACGACTAGGTAAGACTCCTTGTCTTTTTAGAGATGAGATGAATTACCGAAAGGTTTATACACGTGATTAGAGCCTGTCTGAGTAACAGGCCCATGTTGACCAAAACTATGGGGTATACATTCAAAAAAGAACATTAGCTAACGCAAAGGTTTTATACTCTCAGATATTATAATTATATGATGATATCATGAGTAAAACTTATAGGCCTTATGCCCACGACCAACTGCTCTTATTGCCAATAAATCCTAAGGAATGGCTGCCCGAAGGTCACCTCGCTTACTTCATTGATGAGACAGTGGCAGAAATGGATTTGGATGAGATTCTGAATTACTATGAGAGATCGGATCGAGGAAATCCGCCTTACAATCCCAGGATGATGGTAAAGGTGCTTTTTTATGCCTATTCGATAGGGAAACCCTCCTCTCGAAAGATAGCAAAAGCAATGAGAGAGGACATCGGGTTTAGATATCTTGGGGGTGGAAATTTTCCAGATTTCAGAACCCTGAGCGATTTCAGGCGGATTCATCTCAAAGCTCTTAGCAGCTTATTCAAGCAAGTTCTCGAGCTTTGCAGGCGAGCTGGGCTCCTTAAGCTGGGGGTGGTTGCACTCGACGGAACCAAGGTCAAAGCAAATGCAAGCATGGCTAAGAATCGTACCTACCAGCATCTCAAGCGGGAGGAAGACGAGCTGGAAAAAGAAATTGAGGGATGGCTCAAGCGAGCAGCTCAAGTTGATGAGGAGGAGGACAGGATTTACGGTCCGGATAAGCAAGGAAATGAACTTCCCAAAGGGTTCCAAAAGAGAAAGGATCGTCTCAGAAAAATAAGGAAGGCAAAGGAAGAACTGGAGAAGGAGCTGGAGGAGAAAAAGGAAGAGTGGGAACAGAAACTTGAAGAAAGAAAGCGGAGGGAAAGCACGAGGGGTAAGAAGCTAAGAGGAAGGAAACCAAAGAAACCCGTCCAGAGGAATCCAAAATCTAATCTGACAGATCCAGACAGCAAGCTCATGCACACCCAGAATGGATACCTACAGGGATACAATGCCCAGGCTGCGATCGACTGCGATACCAAAATCATCCTTGCTGCCGAGCTAACTCAGGACAGAAACGATGTCAACCAGCTCAATCCCATGCTCAAGCAGGTTGAGCACAACATTGGGGAGAGGCCAAGGATTGCCACAGCAGATGCTGGTTTCTGGAGTGAGGACAACTTCAAGAATGCCCCAAAAGGAACTGAACTCTATCTCGCGACCTCGATCGTAAGATCACTCCAATCGACCTGCTATTCAAGTACAGTAAGGTCTATCGGCTCGATATAGGAGAGAACAGCATCATCACAGAGGTTCCAAAGAAGGTAGAGGATATAGATAAGAAACTTGGATTAAACATATTCCCTAAATGATGCGGAGTTAAGGTTACTAAATATGTTAGATGAGAATAAAACAAATAATAAGGGGAGCTGGCCTCCGCATTAGATAACGAAGACCCATAACAGCGCCCAGAGGGAACCTGCAAGAGACATCAAATAGATTTACGGATTAATCTTAAGCATAGTTTGGGATCTCTTTTGAGCAGATGGAATAATGCTCTTTTTGCTTCTTTTTTCAGATTGAGAGACCCAATTTCATAGTTTCCAATTGCCT
>DUKC01000144.1 GCA_013329495.1 Thermoplasmata archaeon | reverse complement strand
AGATTTATCTACGAAGATATCCAGGGTCGTGAGAGTTCTATACAGCTTTTCCCTGTTCAACTCGTTCATATGATCACCAGATAGACCTCTCTTCCCAGATACTGCTTCGGGCAGTCCACTTTGGCTGAATTGCCAAATGGCGTTACTCTCCTTATCATGAACCCTTCGATGTTCTGAATCTCAAGGCGGTTTGTAACCTGCAGCTTTATCTTCTTCATGGGATATCCCAAAGATATCCGACGTTATAAAGGTTTGCACTAAAATTCGGAAAAACGTTATAGTCAGATGGCTAAATTAGCTATCTAAAAATTCTTTCGGAGATACTGCAAAAATAAGATAAATTTAAGTAATGCTTTTAGCTTTAACTTGAATCATATGGATTTTAAGGAGAAGCTGGACAGGGCAACGCAAAGAAACAACTCCCTAGTTTGTGTGGGTTTGGATCTGGATTTTGAAAGGATTCCTTTGTTTCTTAAAGAATCTTATCCCAAGCTCGAATCTCTCTACAAGTTCGCAAAATCAATAATAGATGCCACTTCCGACCTGGTTTGTAGCTACAAACCAAACATTGCGTTTTATGAAGCATCGGGGAAAAAAGGACTCGAGCTACTCAATAAAATTATTGATTACATTCCAGACGAAATACCTGTAATATTGGATGCTAAGCGGAACGATATAGGAAATACTGCTAGAATGTATGCCAAGGCTGTTTTTGATGAATACAGAGCTGATGCTGTGACGGTAAATCCTTATTTGGGAAAGGATTCGGTTCAACCTTTTCTAGATTACGCCGATAAATGCACATTCATTTTGTGTCGTTCTTCAAACCCATCCGCAAAAGACTTTCAGGATTTAAGAGTCGGCAGCAAGCCTCTGTATCAATTAGTTGCGAGGAAGATAAAAGATTGGAATTCAAATAATAATTGCGGGGCAGTGGTCGGAGCAACGTATCCAGAGGAAATAGGAACCGTTCGTAAATTGGTCGGAGACGAGATACCTCTTTTAATTCCAGGTCTCGGCGCTCAAAGGGGAGCCCTTAGCGGTTCTGTAAAAAAAGGTGTAAACAAAAACAATGAGCTTGCAATCTTTAATTCTTCAAGGAGCATCTTGTTCGCATCAGCCGATAAGAATTTTTCTGAAGTTGCTAGGAAAGCCACCCTCGAATTAAGGAACAAAATCAATAGTGTACGCTTTGGTAATGACTAAGAGTGACAACGACTGAAAAAAACAGGGTTGCCAGGTTTAATAATAAGAAGAAATCTCTCTTTAGTAGTTCAAATCTATTTACAGAAACCCTCCTTTTAAAAACCAATTCTCAGAATGATTCCAATCGAAAAGGTTTTTAACCCGAGAGGCTATGCTTAATACTCATGAAGGAGAAAAAGGAAAAAGAACTTCCATTCAAAGTACCGGAGTTTGACGAGGAAGAATTTAAAAAAACCGAGAGTACCAAGGCGTTTGCAACTCTCGTTGTAACCGCTATAGCCATATTAATGGCTGTCGTGTCAACTTTCATTTGGAAATCGCTTCAAGTGGATTACATGAGTCATGCCTGGCCGATTTCGTTCTGTGTGGGGATGGTCGGGTTAGTCCTCATACCCCTATTTTTTAAGCTACTCAGAATAGACTTTACAAAAATAGGAAAATCGACGTGGTTTTTCTCTGCATTTTCTTACTTTTTTCTCCTCCTGGCATTTTTTGTCATATTTCTAAACCCTCCATTCAGTGATGCGACCGCTCCTCACGTAGAACTAACCACTTTGCCTAATGTGCAGGAGCCAGGAGGAAATGTAAAGATTGTTGTTAAAGTAGAAGATAATGTGGGGATAGATCCCAAAAGTTTTTTAGGAGAGGTGATTAAAAAAACGGATAGAGAGCAGTCGAACCATCCCATTTCAATAGATTCTATTCCTATTCAAGACAAGTCTATTAAGGATAATGTAATTGAGTTCGCTTATGACTTTAATCCTGGCCATAATGCAAATAGCGGGATTAAAGAAGATTATCTCCTTAAAGTAAAAATCAGAGATGTAAACGGTCATTTTACCGAGACAGTGGTAAATTTCAGCTATTCAAATGAGGCGATTAACCTCTTAAAACCAGTACCCAGTAATTCAAATCTAACTAAATCAGAGACAGTCATGGTAGAATTAAGCGAAAACATTCCAGTTATAAAAAATGAAATAACAGGAGAGATCATAAGTCCTATCGTTTATTTAAAAGCAAACGATAAGACCACTAGGCTAATCCCTAAGGAATCTGGTCTCTATGTCTCTTCAACCCAGGTGTGGCCACAAGGAGATGTTAAAGTAAAAGTGTTTGCTGAAGTATTTAGCGACGAGGATGGCAAGTATAAAAATAAAATAGTAGATTCAACTACCTATAGTTTTAAGGTTGAATGATTTGAGAATCCTGCTATAAATTATTAGAAAAAGAACATTTTATGCTCAAAAAGTTAAATAAAAATTGAATGCAAAGATTTCGAGGAGTGAAGCAGAGTGAAGACATCTGTAATATTTTTTTTGGCTTTCGTTATCCTTTTTTCCCTATTAGTACTCATTTTTGTCCGCTCGTTCGAGAATCCTTCGATTGATTTCTCTCCATACAAGCCTGTGACTTCACCATTTCGAGTTCCTCTTTCACTTCTCAAAGCCAAAAATTATGTCAGACCGGATGATCCTTTGGTGCAGCAGACATTAGAAGAAATCCTGCGAAACAAACCCTTTTTTGTGAACGAATCAAGAACGATTAGGAATTGGGTTGCAACAAACATCGAGTTTAGGAGTGACCTCGAAGAAAACTGGCTAAGTTGCTTACGAAGGAACCTGAATCCTTTTGAATTCTGGCAGTATCCGGAAGAGACCATCAAATCCAAATCTGGGGACTGTGAAGATTTTGCTATCTTGTTGTGCTCTCTTTTGAGAGCAAATGGTTATTCGCCCGAGGAGGTGTTTGTAGCACTCAGTGTAGAGGGAAGTACGGGTCACGCTTTTGTCGCGGTTAAAGAGGGAGAAAACTACAGGCTTATAGAGCCCCAGGCTAGACAAAGCATCCTTGGCTTTTCAGCATGGCTTACAGACAGCCAACTCCATAGTTTCAAGCCTGAGTATTTGTTCAATGACCTGTGTTTTCTAGCATATTCCCCTCAAAGAAGATTCTAAAAACTTTTTCTAATCCAGATCAGTCGAGAAAAATAATATCTAGCAAAGAAGAAAACAAAAAACTTTGGGGAAAGTTCTCAAATACATGTTCGAGTTATAAAGAATAGAAGTCCGAGAATTAAGTGAGGGGTCAAACAATTTTTTGAACCCTCTCCTTTTTTTAAAACACATTTGTTCCGCCAAAAGGTGTTACTCTCCTGATCATGAATCCTTCGAGGTTGTCAATCTCCAGATGACTCGTTACCTCTACTTTTACTTTCTTCGTAGGATATCCTAGGGATATCCGATATTATAAAAGTTTGCATTGAAAATTTGATAATTATGGAAAAAGATCCTTGATTGAACTAAAAAATATCAAAGGTAGCTAGATAATATTGCATCCTCAATTCTTTCGGAGATACTGTTATTTCCGATAAACTTATAACATCACTTATTTGATGTTAATCTATTATTAAGATTTTCAAAGAATTTGTCCCGCCAGTTTTCCTTGAACCTTCTGTTAGAATTACCTCGTCACCTTTATTGACCAGATTGAGGCTTTTTACAAGATTAATAATTTTTTCATGATTTCCTCCATCTTCAGTCAAAAATGGATATACCCCATATGAAAACGCTAAACTATTTCGAACTTTCTCATCTCCACTAAACGATAACACCCAACATTTTGGTTTAAATCGTGAAATTCTTCGAGGGGTGCTACCACTTCTTGTTGGAGTTAAAACGAACTTCACTGGAAGTGCATTTAATGCTTCAAACACCTCTATGGGAATAACATCTTCAATGGCAATTTTCTTTTGCCCAACCTCGCTCCTCCAACACTCAAGCAAATTTGAAGAGTGCCTTAAAGAACTTCTTTTTGATTCAACATTCACCGCTATCTTTGACATCATTTCTACGGATTCTACGGGATACTTGCCTATCGCTGTCTCTTCAGATAACATAATGGCATCGGTTCCATCGAGTATCGCATTAGCCACATCAGTCACTTCCGCTCTAGTCGGACGAACATTGTAGGTCATAGATTCCAACATCTGTGTAGCAGTTATCACCGGGCGGCTGAAAATGTTCGCTTTGTGAATTATCCTTTTCTGAATTTCTGGCATTTTTTCTATAGGCTCTTCCACCCCCAAGTCACCACGAGCCACCATGACACCATCTGTTACTTCTAGGATTTCATCGATGTTGTCAACAGCCACTCCTCTTTCAATTTTTGCTATAACAAATGCAGATTTACCCCTGCTTTTGATGTACTCCTTAACCTCAATTATATCTTTTGCACCCTCAACAAAAGATATCCCAATAGCATCTATTCCTTCTTCGAGAGCAAAATCTATTAATTTTAAATCTTTGTCAGATATAACTTTCACAGGTATCTCTACTTCAGGTACATTTAATCCTTTATAAGAAAGAAGTTCCCCCCCTATCAACACCTTGCATTTAATCTGATCTTTGGCCACATCTTGGACTTGAAGCTGAATGAAGCCATCATTTATGTATATTAAGCTGTCTTTTGATATGCACTCAGGCAACCCCTTGTATTCCACTGGTATTGTAACTTCTGTGCCAAGAACATCCTCCGTGGTCAGATATACAACACTACCCTTCTTAAGGGTGACCTGCCCTTTTTTAAGCTTACCAATTCTAATCTTAGGTCCTGGAAGATCAGCCAAAATAGCCACAACTCTTCCCATATTGGAGGATACCTCTCTAATGCGCTTTACATTTTCCTTATGCTCCTCATGGCTTCCGTGAGTAAGATTGAGTCTAGCTATACTCATTCCGCTTCTAACAAGTTCTTTTAAAATCTGCTCTTTTCTGGATGCTGGCCCTATCGTGCACACAATCTTTGTTTTGGTGTAAGGTAAACTTAATCGCATAGTATGCCTCCATACTATTCAATAGTTTTTCATTATCTTTATAATACTTCTCATGCAACTTTGGTATAATCTAAGAGAATGCACAGTGGTTATGCCTCAAACCTCAATCATCCCTTGGAGTAAATGTCCAATGCTTTATCCGCATCCGCATCTTCCACTGTAATTGTATATATCGCATTACACATCTTAACAGCATCCTCTAAAGACTTTTGATGAATATTTCTACCTGTAGCATTCCCTACGGCACCACTTACATGAATCTGATCATGGAGTCTTTGAAGGAAAGCTCTAACATCAATGCTTGGACCACCTGCGCAGATTACCTTCGTTCTCCCTGCCGCCAAAACGGCTTCTTTAAACACCTCTTTAGATTCACAGCCTTCTTTCTTAGGATAATTAACTTTAACAAAGTCGCTTCCCAAACAACTTGCAACTCCCGCAGCGCCAGCTATTAAATGAGGATCACGTTCATCTTTCACGGCTTTACCCCTTGGGTAAGCCCATAACACCGTCACTAGTCCATGAGTGTGTGCTTCGTATACTACCTGCGCAGCTTGACGAAGCATTTCCCCCTCAAATTCACTCCCAGGATATATAGTATATCCTACCCCTACGATATTAAGTCCACTATTATCACGAAAGTCTATAACCTGCTTGACATCCACCCATCGATTGCTAAAAGGATCTTTCTGAGACGTTTTAACAAGGTTTGTCTTAGAATTTAGCTTTACTAGATAAGAGATATCACGATAGTCCATGCCATACCTGGCAATTAAACCCAGTTGAGTGGCAAAGGCTCCTGTCTTTCCCTTGCTAGCAATCTGGAAAAGATGTTCAGGTGTGCTATCATCTGAGTGAATACCTTCTCCATAAAAATCTTTGTTTAGATGTTCAACTTTCTGGTCTCCAGCAAACAGCATTAACCTCCCAGTGCCATGAGTCATTGTCTTATAATTTTTGATATAAGCGTTTCTTGCACTTTTAGCTACATCCAATGGCACCTTTATATTGATCGCATCCATGTCTATCCCCTCTCATAGATAATATACATACTAATATAAGTTAGTTGCTTTATTTCTTTTTGGGCACACTTTTACCCTTTAATATCTATTTGTTCTCTTATATGACTGTTCTCTTGTATGATAATGAACCTTTTGAATATGATTATGGATTTTTTATTATTCAATAAGATGACATGACCAGCCAAACGTTAGATCAATCCTCATCATAATCACACAATCAATTATAGCTCCAATTGTGACCTCCTCCCACGGCTAAAGTCGTGGG
>DUKC01000152.1 GCA_013329495.1 Thermoplasmata archaeon | reverse complement strand
TAAATATATTTTTATATTTTTCTATAAATTTTTGTATTTATCCGTGCTCTTATTTAGTTAGATCAATTCCAGCCAAACTCGGTATTTGTTATAAATTTACGTTGAAAATCTGGTCTTGCTGCAAGTTCCACTCTTTTTATCTTATTTATGAAGCCTGCGACGCTCTCTCTTTCTTTTTTAGATAATATCATGATTTGAGCACCGGAGCCAGCAGCATTGCCAATGTTTTCTACCTTCTTTAAAGAGACGGGGGGAATAAGCCCGAGCACCTTGGCACTAGACGGTTTAACATAATTTCCGAATGCTCCAGCAAGAAAAACTTTTTTAATTTCTCCAATTGTTGTCCCAGATTCATCCATCAATGCTTTGATGCCAGTGTGAACGGCAGATTTGGCCAATTGGAGCTGTCTTATATCCTTTTGAGAAATGCTAACGTTTTTATTTCCTTCACTCGATATAACAAATTCGGGCCCTTTTTCTCCTTTTTTAATGCAAGGCAATTGCGCCTGCATCCTTCCATCTTTTGCTATAACTCCCGCTCTTAAAAATTCTGCCACAAGATCTATAAGACCAGAACCGCAAAGGCCTTTCGGTTTTTTATTGTTTATTGTCTTGTATTTTACTTCATAGGTTTCGGGATCAATTTTTACTTCTTCAATGGCTCCATCTGATGCTCTCACTCCATGTTTTATCCTCCCTCCCTCAAAAGCAGGACCTGCGGCTGCTGAACAACAAAAAATATGTCCCTCCTTTCCCAAACTTATTTCTGTGTTTGTCCCAAGGTCCATCGCCAAAATAGGCTCTCTGGCTTTGTGTATTTCGGATGCAAGAATGACGGCCACATGATCTGATCCTATAAATCCTCCTATCAAAGGTGGGAAAAAAATCTGAGCGTTAGGAATAGTATTTATTCCGAGCTCAGGGGCTTCAAGTTCTATAGGACTATTTAACACTGGCAGATAAGGAGAAACTGAAAGGTGCTTTGTGCTTAAACCCAATAACATATGATGCATCACAGTGTTGCCTACGAATACTCCTTCATAGATACTTTTTGGATCAATCCCCTTATTTTTGCAGATATCCTTTATTAGGTCATCTAAACCATCGATAAGCACTTTACTCAATTTATAACCACTCTTATTAGCACAGGAAAGTCTGCCAATAATGTCTTCGCTGTAAGAAATTTGAGGGTTAGTAATCGCCCCGCTAGCGATCAAATTTCCTTTTTCCAAATCCAAAAGATAAGCAACAACTGTTGTTGTTCCAACATCTATCGCAATTCCATAAATATTCTCTCTTGCTACACCCGGTTTAACCTTTACTACTTTAGAGTCACGAAGAAAACAGGTTATCAAGAAATTTTTTTCCCTGATTTTACTTGGCAACTCTTTTAGATCTTTATAAGAAAATGAGATCTCCTCAAATCCTGTTTTTTCTTTTAAAGTGTCCTTCACTCTCTCCAAATCAGACCTTGGATCTTGTATAGAAGGTCTAGGGAGTTCCACAAAAAGTTTCCGAATTTTGGGTTTGAAATCAAATTTTCTTTTCTTCCCCCCAATTAGTATCCTATGTTTTTCTGGTATACTTTCTTTACTTATCTCCACGCTGTTGTTCCCAAAAACTTTGGTGAGGCAGGCCAATCTATATCCCTCTTTTAGCTCTTCTCCTGAAAGTAACCTCCTTTCTATTTCTGTAACCTCATTAACTTTTTTCAAATCGCTAACAATAACTTTACATTTACCACATAAACCGTTTCCACCGCATATTGACCTTATTCTTATATTTTCTTCTTGCGCTGCTTCATAGATAGTTTTTCCTTTTTCTACTTTTGCCTCTCTGCCCACTGGCTCAAATTTAACTCTAAATTTCATCTAACCGCATTCACAAGTGCTTTAATATTCTCTTCGGGAGTTCCCAATGCAATATCACATCCTGTACTCAATATAAATTCTTCACCTTTCATATCTTCTACGCATTTTCTCGATAAATATTTCACTTCCTCCGGTTTCTTCTCGATCATAGTTGTCGATGGATCTATATTTCCTATTATGGGGATCAAACCTTTTGCATTATTCAGATCAACTTTTGAACCTATGCTAAGCGCCATGGTTTCGGTCTCGGCCATATCCTTCAATATCGGATTTGTGTTTCCACAAACGTGGAGTATAGGGTTCATATTCTTCTGGGATATGTATCTGTTCGTGTCTCTCAATGGTGCAGAAACAAATTCTCTGAATATTTTTGGAGAGATTAGGGATCCAGATGCGGTCGGTTCCAAAACAGTTATCGCATCCACACCTGTACCGGATAATCTGTCTATGTATTCTTTAAGATAAGAAACCACAAATTCTAGAGACTCGTGCACAAAATTTTGGTCTTTTAGACAGCTCATTAGAAGCTTTTCTACATCCATCAACAGCCCAACTAGAGTGTAAGGTCCAACCACGTATGAAGAAATAAAATGGTTTTTCCCCAGGTTATCTGAGAGTTTTTCACACGTTTCTACAAAAACTTGCAGTCTCGTGTCTTCTATTCTTGGGATGTTCAGCTTGTTCAGATCTTCTTTCGTTTTTAAAGGGTGTTCGAGGATTGCTGGGAGGTCATTCTCAGGCCTTGACCTTTTCAATCCAAGAGCTTCCGCTTCAGCAGTCAAATCCATCCATGTAAAGCTTCCATCGTATCCAAATGTTTCTATCGCCCTTTTCTGAGCTTCATACTGCTTATTGGCGTCTTCCAAACCCTCCCTGACAGATATGCCTGTTAGTTTGCTTGAATACGCTCCTAAGATAGGGACCACAGGAGTTCTATCCACAGCATTTCCGCTTACCGTATTCTTAACTCTATCTTTTGGCCTCATGAGATTCCTCTCATCAAAGAGACAGCAACTTTTTGGCCACATTTACTGCATCTACGGCGTCTTCTCCGTAGCCGTCAGCTCCTATTTTGCTCTTCCATTCCTCTGTCACCGGCGCTCCACCGACCATCACTTTGACCCCCTCCCTCAGACCTTCTTTTTTCAGCAGTTCCACCAACTCTTTCTGTTTTTCTTTGGTCGTTGTCAGCATTGCACTCACGCCAACCAAATCCGGTTTTTCCTTTTTGAGAGTCTCGATTATTTTTTCGTTAGGAACATCCCTTCCAAGATCCATCACTTCAAAACCTGCAGACACCATCATTGAGCCAACTATGCTCTTTCCTATATCATGTATGTCTCCTTCTACGGTGGCTATAACAATCTTTCCCCGCTTCTCCGCTCCACCCATTTCCTCTATGGCGGGCTTTAATACGGTCAAAGCAGAGTTCATCGCATCTGCAGCTCCCATCAGGTCAATCAAGAATACTTCCCCCTCGGAAAACTTTTTTCCAAGCTCTTCAAGATCTTTTCTAAGTGCGCCTATCACCTCGATAGGGTTTATCTTGATCTCCAGTGCTTTCTTTGCCAGTTCTTCACATTTTTCGCCATCATATACCCCTAAAGCTTTTCTTATATCTTCTATTAGATCATTCATGCTTTTTCACCTCATTTTACTTTTGATTCTTCTATTATCTCGGTTATTCGTTTTTTAACATCCTGCGGTAAAGGCTCAACCTCATGTTCCTTTAATAATTTCTCTGTCCTTTTGTGTGCCGTTGATATCGTGGTATTCTCCTCTTTCCTATCCTTCATTCCGATCCTCTTTAAAAGTTGGGGTAAGAAATGTTCATCTTTCATGTGTTTTCTGGTGTGAGCAAGCCTCAGGAAGTCTTCTCCGTAATCCATTTTTTCTATTATATCTAATGCCAGAGTTTCTTCGTTCGTCTCTATTCCTTTTTCCACTCTCTTTATCATTCCAATAAGCTCATCGCATAGAGTAACGAGCTCCAGACTACCAGCGTCCCCGGCTCCCACCATTCCTATGTCATGAATAAGCGTCTGCCTGCTCATCGCAGAGCCGTAAAGGCTCAATGCAGCTTCAACACCCATCTGAGTATCCAGATAATAGGAATTGGTGCATCCCCCTGTTCCAAAAATGGGCGTTCTGTAGAGCTCCCCCATTTGACCTGCAGCCGATTGAATTAACAATGTTTCTACAGAAAAATAGGTGTTCATTCCCGTTCTTAAATCCATTGTTAATGGTGACACACCCGCTATAAATGGATTTCCGGGATTGTTTAGTTGAACTATCACATTTCCACCAAGACTTTCAGCAAAACCTTGAATTAAGGTTCCTGCCAGGGTCACGGGCGAAGTGGCTCCTGGTTTTTGTGCTGGATACCATATCACGGGCTGGTTATAATTTGACCATTCTATAATGGCTTCTGTGAAGTCCTTTCCAAAGATCAATGGAGACGTAGGCTCACTGTAGAGGGTAACCAAATGCTTCTTTCTTAGCTCTTTTTCTCCTCCTGCAACCAATTTTATCATCTCTATCTGCCGGCTTACCAGATCCCTTCCATACCAATTTAGTATACAGCAATG
>DUKC01000076.1 GCA_013329495.1 Thermoplasmata archaeon | reverse complement strand
CCTGTTGAGGACAAACTACCTTCCCGAGGTTTGGATTCCAGACGAACAAGTGCTCAAACTCAGAGACCTCATAAGGCATAAATCAAATCTCACAAGGCTGAGAGTAGAAGTTCAGGCCAAGCTCAAGGGATACTTGCTGCGTAAAGGCACGGAGTATGGTAAGCTGTGGAATGAAAAGGCATTGTCAGAACTTGCGGAAGAGGATCCGGACTTGAGGAACCTCATCAGGGTTTACTGGAGTTTGAAGGCAGAAGAAAAGGAGGTTAGGGGGAGAATAAGAAAGACTGCCAGGAGCATGAAAAAGGCAAACCTGTTCATGTCAATGACAGGTGTTTGAGAGCTCTCAGCTCTCAGGATCCTGGCAGAGGTCGGTGATATAAGGAGGTTTAAGACTCCCAAAGAACTCGTGAGCTATGCTGGGTTGTGTCCTGGGATTTATCAGTCTGGGAACACTGGTAACAGAACATCTAGCTATTCAGTCTCTCTTTTTCACCCATTTTTATTCTGCCTTTTTTATCTTTTATTTTGCTATTTTAAACCTCTAACCTCTTTATTCAGGATATTGTGCTCTTCGTGTTTTTTAAGTATTTCATCTACTAATCTGTCCAATGCTTTGAAATCTTTCTCTTTAGGAAATCCTTTGATCACAACGGGTTCGAGTAGCTCCACCTTTAGATTGGACATCATCCCGGTAATCTGCTCTACCATCCTGCCTCCCCAGCCATAGGATCCTATAAGGGATGCAAATTTCAGTTTCGGTTTAAGAACATTTGCAAGATAGGTTGCATAGATGACGTTTGGATGTGGACCAACCAGAACCGTTGGTGAACCAATTACGATTGTGGCAGCATCTACCAATGCCATCGCCAGTTTCCCAATATCAGTTTTGGTCAAATTGAACTGTTTTACAGTTATGCCTTTCTCGATCAGGGCGTTCACGAAGTAATCTATCATCTCTTTTGTGCTACCGTGCATCGAGATATAAGGGATGACTACCTCATTTTTTACTTCATCAGAAACCCAGTCTCTATAAGCACTCAAAATAAATTCTGGTTCAGCATAGGCAGGACCATGACTTGGTGCGATTATTTCTATCTCCAGATCTTTTATCTTTTCCAAGTTCTTCTTGATGATTGTCCTGAAAGGCATCATGATTTCTGCATAGTATCTCTTGGCTGCTTCATACACTCTGGCCTCATCGGTCACGAAGAGATCACTGGTCGCCAGATGAGAACCGAGGAAATCACAGGGGAAGAGTATCTTATCCTCTTTTAGGTAAGTTAACATAGTCTCTGGCCAATGAATCCATGGCGCATAGATAAATTCAAGTGTCTTGTCATCCAAGGATAAAGTATCCCTATCATTCACAATCACGAATCTGTCCTCAGGTATCAAAAATAAATCCATGAGCAGGTCTCTACATTTTGGATTGGTGACGATCCTGGATTCTGGATATAACTTTAATATGGATTGCAACGATCCTGAATGATCCTGCTCGGCGTGATTGGCAATGATGTAGTCTATGCCATCTACCCCTAGTTTATTAAGATTTTTTATCAACACATGGGTCATAGTTGGGTCTATGGTATCTATCAAGGCTGTTTTTTCACACTTTATCAAATAAGAGTTGTAACTTGTTCCATCCGGGAGCGGTATGAGTTCATCAAATAACCTTCTATCCCAATCTATTGCTCCAACCGAATAGATATCTGGCTTGATCTGTCTGGGTTTCATGGTAATCGACCATTCAGCATCTCTTTCAAATCATCCTCTGGGTTGCCTATCATTCGTAGATCATAGTTATCTTTGAGCACATTTAGAATATCATCATTTACCCAGGCAGGAAGTATGGGTCCAAGATATATGCCTTTGACCCCGAGTGAGAGGAGGCTCCAAAGGATAGCGACGGCTTTTTGTTCCATCCAACTTAAGACTATGGTGAGAGGGAGTTCATTTATACCCACACCAAACAGCTCTGCAAGCCCCTCAGCAATTTCTATGGCAACAATTGAATCATTGCACTGTCCAACGTCAATCAATCTTGGAATGCCTTCAATATCACCCAGATCCAAATTATTGATCCTGAATTTGCCACAGGCAAGAGTTATGACAACTGTATCTTGTGGCAGTTGCTGGACAAATTCTCGGTAATATTCAGCCTTTCTAAGGGGCGAATCACATCCTCCCACTAGGAAGAAGTGGCGGATTTTTCCCGCTTCGACCAGTTCTTTGATCTTATCCTTCAATGATAGAACGGTAGATGTGGAAAATCCCGTGGTTAATACGACATCTCCAGGTTTCTCCTCGAGTTCTGGCAGCGATCTTGCTTTCTCTATCACTGGCGTATAATCGTATCCGGCAATGTGCTGCACATCAGGCAATTTTATAGGCCCCGTTGTAAACATCCTAGCTCTATACTCCTCCCTGGGCATCAGAACACAATTTGAGGTTCCAAGTATAGCCACAGGGCACTTTGAGAAGAGCTCTTTCTGGTCAAACCACGCTTTACCCAGATTGCCGACCAGGTGTTTATATTTTTTAAGGCCCGGATAGCCGTGGGCAGGCAGGAGTTCTGAGTGTGTGTAAACATTTATGCCCGTCCCTTCAGTTTGCTTGAGCAGCTCCCCAAGAGCCTTTAAACTGTGACCAGTTACGATGATTCCATGCCCCCTGACAGTTCCTGTTTGCACTTTCGCAGGTTCAGGTTCTCCATAGGTTTCAATATGCGCTTTTTTGAGAAGTTTCATCGTCCTTACATTCATCTCGCCAGCCTCAATGGCCAGTTTAACAAAGTCTTCTGCATCAAAGTTGACGTTGGTGAATGTGGAATAAAAAGATCTCTCTAAGAAAGCATCTATTTCACCATCTACATATCCGAGCTCTCTTGCATGATACAGATAAGCAGATATCCCCTTTATGGCGAATATCAGGTTATCCTGCAGGCGAGCAACCGTTGGTAGCTTCCCGCATACTCCTCTTACCGTGCAGCCTGTTCCTCCTGCAGTCTGGGAACACTGGTAACAGAACATATCCAATTTTTCAGCCATTTTTATTCTTCCTTTTTAAATTCATCTTTGCCAGCGCCACAAATCGGGCATACCCAATCTTCTGGTAGTTCTTCGAAAGGTGTTCCCGATTTTATTCCGGAATCAGGATCTCCTTTTTCGGGATCATACACATATCCACAAACCAAACACACATATTTATCCATTTTTACAACCTCCTTTATTTCTTTTACTTCTTCTTTTATATACGTTGGAGCACTCTTTGGCAACTTACCGCGTTTTACCTCGTGGTAATATGCGCACGTCATGGGCTCCTTGTACTCGCCGACGATCTCGGCCTCAACCACCTTTCCGATGAAAATGGTGTGCGTACCGACGTCTAAACTATCGACAACCTCGGCCTCCAGGTAGGCTATCGTGTTTTCTGTGATTATCGGGGCACCGGTCACGCCAACTTTATACCCCATACCCTCAAATTTATCCAGTTCTCTACCCGATTTGAAGCCGAAATGACCTATGAATTTCATAGGAGATGTTTTTGATAGGATCGAGACGGTGAAAACATTGCTCTCCCGTATAAAGTCGCTGGTCAAATTCTGCTTGTTTATGACCACCGCTATCTTTGGGGGATCTGATGTTACCTGGGTTACTGTATTGGCGATCTGTCCGTTGAATTTCTCACCCATTTTCGAGCTAACTACATACAATCCGTAGCTAACTTTATGGAAGGTTTTTGGATCCATTTTCCATTCCTTTTATTCGATCATTCATGATGAAGTGAAGACCCTCTGTGCAAGTTCTTTGTCGATCATGAACAATCCATTACCCCCTTCACCAACAAGTTTTAGCTTGGCAATGATCTCGTTGTCATTTGATTCTTCTTCAATCTGCTCTGTTACAAACCATTGAAGAAAAATGTTCGTGGCATGATCGTTTTCCTTGATAGAAAGGTCAACCAGCTCGTTTATAGACTTTGTAACGAACTTCTCATGCTTCAGAGTCTTTTCAAACATGTCCAGAGGAGAATCAAAGTCTGTTGGAGGCTGTGTAATGGCCATGAGCTTTACTTTTTCGCCCTGGTCATTGATGTACTTGTAAATTTTCATTGCATGTGTCATCTCCTCCTGGTATTGAACCATAAACCAGTTGGCAAATCCATTCAGTCCAGCAAATGTGCTGTGGGCAGACATGGACATATAGAGATATGCCGAATAGATCTCTTTATTGATCTGATTATTCAACACTTCCTTCATTTGTTCGCTTAACATATTATTCCCCTCCTTCAACTCTTATGCAGTTCTCCCAAACTCCGTGAATATTACAATATTCTAGAGCATAGAATGCCTTAAATTCTCCAACAGGTACCTGAAATCTGACGTTTGGATTGGTATAAACGGGTGCAAAATTAGCTCTTCCTATTTCAACTACCTGTCCATCTTTCTTCACACCGTACAATTCTATCCAGCAGATGTGGTGTTCCGTCGTGTTTGGATGTGGAACATCTTTTCCAACGATCACTCGAATGATATCCGCGCCTTTTTCACCACGTCCTTTATCCACTTCGATAACTGGGACATGCTTCTCTTTTCCTTCAGCTTCTTTGCCTTTTAGTATTTCTCCAAAATTCATTTTTCACCTTTTTCGCCCTAAATCCTCCAAGAGCGCCTGGAGGTCTTCTTCATGCCTTACCTCGTCCTCAAGGATTTCTACAATTATGTGGTAGGTGATCGGATCTTTGTCTCGAATCGCGTCGAGTAGCTTTTTATAAACTTCAATGGCGCACTGCTCTCCTTTTATGTTCTGTTCAAGGATCTTTTTTATGGATGGATCTTTTGGAGAATCGTATCCGCAATTTGTCATTTTGTACCACTCCTCCGGTTTGAGTAGCGGTGTTCCACCGAGTTGTATGATCCTCTCCGCCAGATCTTCGGCGTGTTCAAGCTCTTCTTCCGCATGCTCTTCGAGTTCGGCTTCAACAGCACCTCTCATCGGCCCCTTTACTACTTTTGTACCTATCCAGTACTGGTAGTATGCCAGCCATTCGTCTGCAAAAGCCTTGTTGAGAAACTCTATGAGTTTACTCACATTCATTTCCACTATTTCTCTTCCCTTTGATCCCATTTTTATCTGCCTCCTATTTTTAATCTAATGGACACATATGGATACGTATATAAAAGAATTTGGTTCGAAAATCGTCAAATATATTTAAATATTTATACGAGAATATCACCATCATGGATAAAAAAGATCTTGAGATAGTCGAAATATTGAGGCAAAACGCAAGAATATCTTTTACGGATATCGCAAAAAGGATGAGAACAAGCGAAGCCACGATAAGAAAAAGGGTCAGGAACTTGGAAGATAAAGGAGTTATCAAAGGATACACCATCATCGTTGATCCTGTTAAGCTCGGTTTTAATATAGTCAGCATCGTAGGATTTGACGTAGAGCCGTCAAAATTTTTAGAAATAGCCAAAAGGCTAACCGAATTTAAGGAAATAAGATATGTAGCTACATCCACCGGAGACCACATGATAATGACTGGAATATGGACAAAAAATACTGCGGACCTAGCCTACTTCTTACAAAAAATTGGCAAAGTAGAGGGCATGAAGAAAATTTGTCCGGCAATAATAACCGAAAAATTGAAAGAGATCTGATTTATAAAATTACTTGAGAACTCCCCATTTCATTTATAATCGGATGACAGCTTTGGTTGCAGCAGTACTTCCAAAAGTACATTTTGCTCTTTTTTAGCTAAAAATATTTGTGAGCCTATATGCATACGTGTATGTATTGATACATATCGGGAGAACTGGACAATGAAACATACATACGTGCAAAAGAATATAGGCAACTTAAATTTGCCGAGACAATTTTGGCGAGGCGAGGGCGCTCACTCGCGTGCTAAT
>DUKC01000115.1:2363-19829 GCA_013329495.1 Thermoplasmata archaeon | reverse complement strand
TTCAGTCGTGGGAGTATGTCAGTTGTATTTGGGGTATAATCAAAACTTATAACTTCCTACATTCAATACACTTCCCTTCTTTTCCTTATGGAATACCTGCCTGCATCTCAGTTGCTTTTTTCTAGATTATCACAGTATGGGCACCTCGTTTTTATTATGTTGAGAGCATCCTTAAGGGATGGATTGATGAAACAAAAGCTCTATATATGATAATAAATATTGTTATAATATGTTGGTACTATGATTACAAGCCTTTCATACTCAAAAACTATTAGGAAAACGGGGGGCATGTTAATTATACCAATTCCAAAGGAGATTGTAGATAAGATGCAACTCAAAGAGAAGGAATTAATTGAGGCAAGAATAACCAAGCTGGAAAAAGAGTAGAGGTGAGAACTCTTGATAACTATTTACTTTGATGGCCTTTGTGAAAGTGCCTATCTTGGCGGTCCACGAAATCCAGGTGGGGTAGCAACCTATGGCTATGTTATCTATCAGAATGGGAATACAATCAAAAGGGGATATAGAGCCATCGGTGAAGGTGCAGGGATGACAAATAATGTTGCAGAGTTTGGCGCATTGAAAAGGGCATTGGAATGGTTCGATGAGCAGGGAATAGAAGATGAAATAGTAATAAAAGGAGATTCGATGCTTGTAATAAATCAGATAAAAGGAATTTGGCAAGTGAGATCACAAACTTCTCGAAAATATGTTCCCGAAATAAAGAGGCTGTTGCGTGGAAAAAGGGTTCGACTTGAGTGGGTGAAGAGAGAGAACAATGCAGAAGCAGATTCATTGAGTAGAATAGCATACAGGAACTATATGAATGAAAAGATGGAGCGAAGAAAAGGTAATAAATGAGTTAAAAACAACTAGCAGAAAGAAAGCGCCTATTTGGGGGTTGCCTCGCTATATTACTCTCTGATGAAAAGATGAACGAGAAGGAATTAAGGGATTATGTTAATAAGATGCTAGATAAAGAAGCTAAAGCTTTCCTTCCCTATGCCTCTGCCATTTCTGGTCGATTATCTCTTCAAACTTTTTGATTCTTTCTTCGTCTCTTTTGGGTTTAAACAAATGTGCAAATCTTCCTTGCCCTGAGAGCCAATCCTCGACAGGTTTTGGCTTTATCTTGCCCTCTAGAATCGCCTTGCTCCTTCCGTTAAAGGTTATGTTTCCCTCCTCAACCTCTAGCAAGGCCCATACCCCCGTTGCAATGGATAATTTACTCATCTCAACGGTTTTGCTCATGTCGTATCTCCATCCCGGTGGACAAGGGCTCAAGATTTCAATGTACTTTGGCCCGGGGATGGATTTTGCCTTTTGAACTTTCCTGTGCAAATCTTCAGGATATCCTATGGTTGCAGTTGCTATGTAAGGCAGATGATGAGCCATGGCAATCGCTATCATATCTTTTTCAGATTCTTCCTTTCCTTTCCAGGTGGTGGTGGTCCATGCTCCGAAGGGAGTTGCCCCTGAACGCTGTATTCCCGTGTTGGAATACATTTGATTGTTGTAACAGATGTAGAGAAAGTCTGTTTCTCTCTCCCATGCACCAGAAAGAGATGCAACCCCTATATCATAGGTTGCTCCGTCTCCAGCCCAAACAACAACCTGCGTTTCTTTCCCCTGACGCCTCAACCCTGCTCTGATGCCAGACGCACAGGCGGCTGAGGCCGCAAATGCGATGTTCATCACGGGAATTCCAAACGAGGTGTTAGGATAGGAAGACTCGATGACCGAGGTGCAGCAAGCAGGAACAGTAAAAATTGTATCCTTACCAAGTGCTTTCAACGCAATCCTTAAAGCTATCCCGTCACCGCACCCCGCACACGCTGCGCTTCCGGGAAGATAGAGTTCCTCCTTAGATAAATCCCGTAATGGCACCTTTACCTCCTTTTTGCCAATTGACCGGTTTTGCTTTTCCATCCTTAACTGCCTTAACCATCTGAACTAGATCCTGCCAGCTCACGTCCTTTCCTCCCAGGCCTGCAATCCAACCAAAGATTTCGTTTTTTCTCCCATACAATGCGGATTTTACCTCGCTGTAGAGCACCCCCTCCCCTCCAAAGGAAAGGGCCTTGTCGACAACCACGAGCTTAGTCTCTTCCGAAAGTTTTTTAATCTCATCGATTGGAAACGGCCTAAACGACCTTATTCTAAATACCCCTGCTTTTATTCTTTCCTTTCTCAGCCTGTCGACTGCTACCTTTGCTTCTGACCCCAGGGTTCCCATTGCCAACACCACAAGATCGGCATCCTCGGCCCTGTATTCCTCTACCGTTCCTCCGTGCCAGAAACCCGTTAGTTTCTTCCACTCCTCGGCTGTGGTTCTTATTAAATCCCTTGCCTTATCTTGAGATTCCTGCATCGACTTCCTAATTTCCAGATAGGGGTCAGGTGGGATTATGTTTCCGTGGGTTAGGGGATCGGAGGAGTCGAGCTTCCAAACTGGTTTCCTTTTTGGCAAAAATTTGTCTATCACAGGCTGGTCTGGAATTGAAACCGGCATCGAGGTGTGGGAAAGAATAAAGGCATCGAAGTTTACCATTATAGGCAGTTGGATCTCTTCGGCCTCAGCTATCTTATAGGACTGGATGACTGTGTCAAAAACCTCTTGATTTGATCCACAATGAAACTGGAGCCAGCCCGTGTCTCTTTGAGCCATTGAATCTTGATGGTCTGCCCAGATGTTCCAGCCAGGACCAATTGTTCGGTTAATGTTTACCATAACTATTGGTAACCTCGCCAACGCTGCCCAATGCAGCATCTCGTGCATGTACAACAATCCGTGAGAGGAGGTTGCGGTGAAGGTCCTTACTCCAGTTGCGCTCGCCCCAATTGTAGCTGCCATTGCCGAATGTTCGGATTCGACGCAGATAAAATCCGCATCGAACTCACCATTCGAGATTAACTTCTGGATGTACTCGACGACTGTGGTCTGAGGAGTTATCGGATAGGCAGCTACAACCTCTGCTCTTGCAGCTTTTGCTGCCTCTCCAGCGATATGATTTGCGGTATCCATAATCAACTTCATTCCTCTCTCACCATCCTTATTGCCTTTACAGGGCACTCATTCGCACAGATTCCACAACCTTTGCAGTATTCCAGGTTTATTTCGACCGATTCATCTTCATTTCGCTGGATTGCTCCATCTGGACAGAGTATCCAGCACCTCAAGCATCTGGTGCATTTCTTTTTATCAAGCAGGGGTTTAAATGTTCTCCATTGCCCGGTCTTTTCCGTCGCTCCTTTTACGGGGCGAGAAATGGTCGTGAATATCTCTCTCATGGACTCACCTCAGTCATCCCGAATGCGTCTCGGGCCGCTTTGGCATTTTTGTCTCCACTTTCTCCAGGGAACCTTCCCTTGATTACCTCTATTATCTTTTCAATCTTTATTGCTGAGGTCACTTTAGGAATGGCCCCGAGAATTGCAGTATTCACAACTGGGATCCCTCCAACCTTAATCTCGTACTTGAGAGCGAGTCCTGTCGCATCAACTGTCGCAACTCTAATTGTGTTTGGAAAATAGGATACTATTTCAGCTGGCCTTTTTTTCGTGTTGATTAGCAGCGTGCCACCTTTCTTTAACCCTTCGGTGACATCAACGAGGTCCAAGAGATGCTGATCAAGAACGATCACCAAGTCAGGGTTATAAATCTGAGATCTTAGATTGATCTCCTCGCTTGATATTCTTGCGAATGCTTTTACGGGCGCACCTCTCCTCTCCGCTCCAAAGAAGGGGGATGCCTGAGCGTCTTTATTGCCAGATCTAAGAGCGGCTACTGCGAGCAAGTTTGCAGCCGTAACAGCTCCTTGACCCCCTCTCCCATGGAGTCTAATTTCTAATAAAAACGCCATAAAATCCTCACCACAGAGTAGTATTAAATTTGGGGTTTATAACTCTTGCTCTCTTTCAAATTTTCAAATGAAGAGGCGAGGTCTGGGGTTGAAGCAAATGGATTTAAGAGGTTTGAAATATTGTGGTTTGGCTAGAATTTTGAAGGTTCTACACTTTTTTCCCTGAGAATTTGGGAATTGCAAGACCCTGTAGGTATTTGCCCCTCCTAAAGCCGTTCTTTATCTTCCCCAGAGCACTGAGAAGTTAACAAAAATTTGACCAATAACACCTGAGCGATTTAGGGAGAATTGACTGGGGTCCTCTTCTCGCTTTTCATCCTTCTTGCTTGCTTAACTGCTTCTCTCACAAGAATGCAGGCTAAGCCAACCAACACTACACCAATCGCGCTGAGCTGAGGGTTTCCTTGAGAAAGATTAGTGGGTATTTGCCAGAGTAGAGCCCCTATGGTAGTGCACAACATGAATATGCATGGAATCAGTGTATAGAGCGTCGTTCTCTTTAAGCTTGCTAACCATGAGGATATTACAAGCAAGGTCAAAGCAGCAACTAACTGATTGGCTGAACCAAACAGGGGCCACACCCATTCATATGCCGAGGTGAACCCAAGATAATAAGCTACTGAAATGGGGATGAGAGTTATAACCCATTTGTTCCTTAGTATGGGGAATTTCTTGCCCACCATCTCAGTTCCTATGTACCTTTCTAGTCTTGTGCAAGTGTCGAGAGAGGTTATGACAAATTGTTGGACAGTCAAGATTCCTAGTGTGATTCCTAGGGCAAGTGGTATGCCTAGCGCTTCAAGAAATCTGCCGTAACCCGTACCAAAAGCAGCTATCCAGCCTCCACCTCCAGACTCCATGAAATAGGGAAAGCTGAACTCTTCCATTCCCGAGGGGGCTTTCCAGTATAAACCTGCTGTCACAGCAAGCAATGCTAGGATGGCCAAAATTGATTCTAAAATCATGGAGCCAAAACCGATTGGCTTAGCATCGCTTTCTTTGTTTAGTTGTTTGGAAGTGGTTCCTCCTGCACAAATAGAATGAAAGCCAGATATGGCGCCACAAGCAATGGTTATGCAAAGCATTGGCCATATCGGGCCATGAGTTGCACTTTTAAACCCAGCATATGCAGGGGCTGAGATTGGAGCATGGGAAGCAAAAAGACCCGCATAACCGAGTACTAAACATGCAAAAAGCATGTAGATGCTAAGATAATCCCTAGGTCGAAGTAAGAGCCATACGGGTAGGACAGATGCAAACAGACTGTAGATCATAAGGACTGTGAACCAAATTAGAATGGCTTGACCAGGACCCACGGGAAGAGAAATTGGAAAGAAGAGCCCGAGAACGAGAGCGCCAACCATGAGGGACAGAGCTATGAGAGTTGCCAGCCAAAAATTCATCTTTACTTTATTCTCAAGCAAACCAAAAAGGATTGCAATGGGGATTAAGCAGAGTACTGGGATAACCACCTGGGGAGTGGAAGTTAAGGCACTAGCAGCAGTTCTACCAAAGACTGCAATCACAAGCACCAAGGTAATCCAAACAAATGCTAAAAAAAGGTATCTTGACATTGGACTCAGTACTTCTCCAGAAATGTCAGGCAGGGATCTTCCTTTATGCCTTGTAGAAATCATCAGGGCAAGATAGTCATGCACTGCCCCAATGAGTATTCCCCCTAGCACAATCCAAATCCAACAACCAGCCCATCCAAAAGCTATTGCAGCAGCCACTGGACCAAGGATGGGACCTGCACCAGCGATTGAAGAAAAGTGATGGCCAAAGAGGGCTATGCGCTTTGCTGGGGAGTAATCCAACCCGTCTTCTAGCTTATGGGCAGGAGTTGCGATACGGTCATCTGGTTTAGCTATTCGTCTCTCGATAAATCTTCCATAAAAAAAGTAACCGAGCAGCAACGCCGATATTCCAACAAGAGCAACCCATACAGAATTCATTCTTTTACAGCAAAAATATCTATATGGTTAAAGAGTAAAAAAACGTTTTGTCAATGCGGGCTCTCGTGTTTTTTGGTTGTTCTCATAATCTTAATTACTTCAAAACTTTGCTTTTCTCTTTCCTCATTGCTCAAATTTTCCTCTTCTTTCCTCTTGCCAACTTTATAAAATCCATTTCTGCTTCTGCCGGACCTTTTGCTAGTAAAACGTCTCCTTTTTCTATCTGAAAGTCTCCTTTTGGCCCGCATACCCACTCTTTTTCTCTTCTTATCGCAATGACCATCATACCAGTTTTGCTAGCCAATCTGAGCTCTGACAGCTTTCTTCCAGCAAAGACAGAGGAGTTGTTTACTGTAACCCTAGTGAAGGTCGTGTCTGACTCTCTGACGCTCTCCTTTATTATGGGATGGAGTTCCACGTCTCTCAACTCAACATCTGCAAGTTCAAGCGCACCATCAGCAATGGCTTCGGTTGAACGAGCTAACCTCGAAAGAACAAGAGCTTTATCGGTATCTATTTCTCTTCTTTCAATTTCTTCCATTATGGTTTTTTGTATTTCCTTGTTTTTTTCATCTATAAACTCTTCGAGCTCATAAACTTCCTTAGCGAGCTTGACGTTGTCGTATATTATGGCCGAATAGGCCAGATCAACCATGAGTTCTGTTTTTTCCTTTAATTCGAGCAAGCCCTCTTCGCTTTTCATTCAAGCAGCTCCTTCTCTCCCTTCAAGAATGACCTCAATTTCTTTAATCCCTCCTTGGGGCCTACAACTAGCAAGGAGTCTTTTTCCAATATTTTTGTAGTTTCGTCTGGGTCGTAAATCCAAGTTTCCCCTCTCCGTATTGCGATGGCTTTGCAACCTGTCTTAAGCTCTATTTCCAGCTCGTCTAGAGAAATGCCGCAGGCCTTTGAGTTGGGACTGACTATCATTCGGCCTATCTTTTCTATTGATCTTTCCATTATGTAAGAAAAGACGGGTTCGGTGGCCTCAGCGGAATAGACTAGAGAAGCAATATCACCTGCCGCATTTGAGATCGATTCGGCGGCCTCTGCTATTTGCAAAACTCCAGCCAGTTGCTCTGCATCTTGAGGATCCCTCGCCGCCAACATGGCAATCATTCTTATCTGGTAGTTCAGCTTGTCCATTCTCACTTCTAGATATTTAACTTCTTCTGCGATCTCTCTATTCTTGTATAAAGCGGCTGAATATGCAAGATCAACTATGATTTCGCTTATGTCCTTCATCTCGGTTAACAACGCCTTGACGTTGGTTGGAACGTATCGAACGGCTTCGAATTCTGCCTTTTTCCATCTTGGAAGCCGTTTCTTTAGCCTTGCTATTCCTTTTATCATAGACCAATCACCCCCATGGCAAGGATCAGACAAGAAATTCCGGCCAAATCGGTCACGGACGTAACCAGGGGGAGCACAGTGTTGTCGGGATCGAGACCCTTCTTGAAGGATACAAAAGCGGTGGATAGGACCAGCAAAACTACTAAACAGACCAGCAGTCCTCCAGCAAACAACAAAACTCCGCTAAACTTCATGAAGGATAGATCAGTTCTAATTCCAAGCAAGGGGATCCCTATCCAAATAAATATGCTGATTGTTGTATAAGTAATTATGCCTAGTAAAAAGTAAACCAAAATGTTTTGCTTAAGTTCCTTTCCTTTTAGTTTTGGTTGGATTGTGCCGAGGTGTAAACCAGATGAGACTCTTGCTCCGAGTACGCACCCTAAATTTCCACCGACCCCATTTATTACAGGTACAAACACCAGGAATACAGGGAGGAGTGATAAGTGTTCTAACCTTGCATTCAGCAGTTGTCCACCAACTGTCCCGAGAATTAGACAGATGGAGAGGAGGGGGATTGACTCCTTTAGTATTCTCTTTAGGGTGGGGTGCATTCTTACATACCTCCAATCAGCAGAGCACTGCCAAAAATACAAAGCATTGTAAATATATCTCCAAGAGTCGAGAGAGCAGGACCTGTGATGTTGTCAGGGTCCCATCCTCGTTTGAAGGAGAAAGAAACAATGAACAGAGTTAGAAAGGCCAACAGAACTCCGGAAGTGGTTCCCGCGAGCAAGGCTATGCCTACGAGCTTTAAAATTCCTGCTGACTGCAAGCCAAGCATCAAGGTTGTTGAGTGGGCCAGCACGCCAGCAAATACGGACATCAGGAAACTCAAGATTAGGGAAGATTTTATGTTTTCTTTTAACTCATCGTTACCCAAGGTTTTGAAGTCTATTAATCCCATATGGGCTGCGGAAGTCAGCCGGGATCCAAGCGTTGCGTTTATGTTTCCTCTAAGTCCGATTATGGGAGGTATTAGCACAATCAGGGAGGGTATCGATTCCATGAAGGAATGCATACTTCCAAAAATGCTTCCCGCAAAAATCTCCCCGAGCCCGCAGAGAATGAGGAACGGAAGAGATTCTTTCACAGCATTTTTTATTTGCATGGTTCCTCCTTCTTAATTCTTAAGTTTTTATTTTTTAACCCATCTTTGTTTTCACCCTTTTAGTGAAGTGCCTTAAGAGGTAAAGACTGTAGGTGTTTTAAAATCCTTGTGATTTAAAAAGCTATATTGAATATCTTTAAAAAATAATACAGCAACATGACTGTAAGGCTGGGATGAGAGTTTTCAAATCTGATAACCAATTTGGAGAGTACACCATTAAACATTAGGTACAACAAAAACCCAAACACAAAAATTTGTTATAGATATCCTTGCCATCTGAACTTTCTCTTGTCTCATGTTGAGCCTTTAGAAAAGAAGGGAGGGTTGCTCGCCCTTGGGTCGCTGAATATACGTTACGTCGTGGTCTATACAGATAGGCCGAAGGGTCTCTGTTGCCTCACTTGCAATTCACGTGACTATGCCGATAATTGCTGAATGTTCCGCAACCAACACTACAAAGAAGATTCTTTTGTCTTTGGGCGTTCTACATGCACACTGGCAGGCTCAGTTACTCCAGTCCATAAAGCCATCCAAAATATGTATCAGTGCATAAATAGTATAAAAGGGAGGTGTTTGAATTATACTAATGTGCTAGCTACAAGCTAGAAGGTATTTGTTGCAACCAAACCAAAGGGTATTTTCCTAGATTCTTTGGCCTCAATAGAATGCGAAATGATATCCTACACCCATTGCACTTTGCATTACCGCCGTCGAGACTTGGCCAACTACCCACATAACGACGATGAACACTATGAGGGATACTACTAGATATGCGATTTTTCTATTCTCAGGCGTCTCCATAAGCACCGGTAAGCCCAGATACATAATGTACACTCCATAGAGTCCTGCCAAGAGAACTAGAAAAGAAATTGGCGGGAATATGAAGAGAATTCCAGCCACTAGCCATGGCGTTGCGGTGTAAACAGCAAGCTTCGTTGCCTGAATTTGATCCTTCTTTGACGAAAAGCTTGGCGCCAGTGCATTTACAACATAAGCAAAGATTATGATGCCAATGATCGAGAAAATATATTGAAAGAGCGCCCATCCAACGGCCCATCCAATTGGCATTCTGGCATATACCCTAAACGTTCCATAACCTACCAGACCGTAACCGACTAGGATGCCTATCAACGTAGGCACTGCAACTATTGCAAGATACACGATCAAGTCCTTCATGGCTGGACGAACATCTCTTGCTTCTGCCAAAGCATCCTTCGGTTTCATCAGAAGGTTTTTAACTTGATTTATAAGACCTTTTATATCTATTCCTTTCATTTTCATTACCTATCCGAAATTAATCCGATAAAAGGAAATATCTATTCCTTAATAAAGCTTTTGGTGTCACTTTACCTTTATGCTTTTTATCATAGATTGCTTCATAGCGAGAATTTAGAAGCTGCTTTTGTTCTTTTGTCAAAAAAGCATTTCTGCCTGTTGTTACAACGATATTTTTGTTTTCATGTGCTTCTGGATTGGGGTCAGCGATCACTGCCTCAAGAAACCAGCCCATAAACCTTGGTCCAATATAGCCCCTCTTTTTTACAATCTCTTTACCATTCGCATCAAAAACAACGGTAGCTGGCCAGCCATATTCTTCATAGCGATTAGAAATATCTGGGTGCGCATCTTGATCAACCCTAATTGGTACAAAGTGTTTATTAATCAATGCTGCTACATTTGGGTCATGATAGGTCTTTGCATCCATCACATGGCACCAGTGACACCAGACGGCTTCAAGATCCATAATCACTAGTTTGTCTTCTTTCTTTGCTTTAGCGAAGGATTCAGCAGTCCACTCCTGCCATGCAATCAAATCATTTTTTTTCGGATCTTCAAGTGACCATATCGATGAGACAAAAAGAAATAACGATATCAATGTTGCAAGTATATATTTATTCATTTTAATGATGTGTCTCCATCCTGCTTGAAAGCTGATATTAAAAACTAGGGGGGGTGCCATATTGATTTTTTACGTTTTACACAACAGTGTTTTTCTGGAACTGTAGTCTTCCTACAGTATACGCATGGCTCAACAGGCTGGATTCATTGATCAGCTAAATATTACCGCCAATTCTCATCAGAATAGTATTATCTGCTTATATACCCCGAAAATCTGAAGCGACTACTTTAATTAGATTCTGAAAAATATACTGCCGAATAAAATAATTGATATAAATATTTGGAGTAAGCCATGCGTCGTTTAATTAGCAGCTTTTTTTTATTATTCTCGGTGATGTTTTCATTTAATGCATCGGCTTGTGATACCAAGTCCTGCGAAGCAGCATATCTGGCAGAGACACAACAGTATGTTGCCAATCATATTCGTAGAGCTGAAGCTTATAAAGCTGAACGCCATGCACATTCATTGAATAGGGAAAGACGTGCCTATGCTCTTTTTGTTCACATGCATTTCATGCTGCACGGTCATCAATTCCCACTTAAGAAAGCGGTAAGTTGAACTTAAAGTCCTCAGTTGAGCGCTGGCATGGTGCAACAATATTCCACACAGTTTCGCCTAGCCACGCACCACAGTAGCACACTTATCCTGTCTAACGAGGATTCTAGGTTTATTTATTAGGCTCGGAAAATAGCTTCCAAATTCTCTTGGGAACCTCTTTAAAGGTTGCATTAAAGCGTTGATCACTCAAATCAGAATTTGTGACAGCACGAATCTGGATAGACTTGATTGCTGTTGGAAATTGTTCGTATATGGCAGCATACACTTCTGGGTCGTGCTCTCCACTATCTCCTATTAGAATGAACTGATGCTTTGGGTAGCGTTGTATAATATTTCTAATTTGTGCCGTCTTATAATTTTCTGAAGATTTTAAAAATTTAAGAATGCTACTATCTTTTAAACGAAAGTTTCTTAAGGATACTGTTCCTGCTGGGTAGTTTTCCTCCATAAAAAGTTCCAGGCTGGGATATAGCTGCCAGGGAGATGCAGAAACATAATGGAAATATGCACCCTGCTCTTGTAGCTTTTTATAATATTCAGGCATTCCAGCTGTTGCTTTAAAAGGCTCAAGAAAGGTATTTTTGATCAGCGTTTTCTTATCCAGAACTTCACTGACTTTAATTGTGTCATCTATATCTGATATGACCGTTAAACCAGTTTTAGGAATTAATTGTACCTTGCCTTCAAACAAACGATCATCTTTGAGTACCTTATAGCTTAACCACGTAGAGTCTTGAGCCTTTGTTTCAAATGTAAACGCTGTAGTTGCGTGACCATTTGCAGAGGTAAGTTCTAATTGTTCTTTTTGTTTATTTTCAAGGCAAATCTCTATTTTTTTATTGCGTTCATTATCGACCAGAAACCATCCTAGACGTTTTCTAAAAAGCTCAGAATGTGCTTGCTCCTCAGTAACCTCCAGTGTTTCAGCAATCTCAGAGAAAACCTTTTGGGTAAATATATTGCCTATGCCGTCTTCTTCTTTTTCAAAGACCCAGTGATGAATGGGAATATTCCATTTTAAATTCTTATCCTGATTGGCGGATGTGGGGAAAAAGAAAACACTTTCATCTGATTTTAAAGGGCTTCCATGACAAGTTGAAATCAGGCAGAAAAAACCCAGCATAGCTTTTACTATCCGCGATAAACTCATAGGCTAAAGACGCTTTTACCTTTAATAAATGTTTCTACTGTTTTCCCCTGAAAACTCCAGCCTGAAAAAGGTGTGTTTTTACCTTCACTTAATAGTTTACTCACATCCAGTTGCCATAGATTATTGGGATCAAATAGACTGAAATCAGCACTGTGCCCCGTTTCTAGCGAGCCAGCTTTTAAATTAACCAGTTTGGCAGGCTGATGAGTTAAGTAAGAAATCGCTTGGCTAAGGCTAATTAATTTTTCTTCTACTAAACGTAATGCCAAGGGAAGTAAGGTTTCAAAACCTGATATTCCCGGACTAGTTTCTTCAAAAGGCGCAAGTTTTGCATCAATCTCATGGGGCTGGTGATCTGAACAAATTGCATCAATTACCCCGTTTGAAACTGCTTCACGCAATGCATCACGATCTCTCTCTGAACGCAGAGGAGGAATGGTGTGACAAAGTGGATTATACTCGCTGACATCCATTTCGGTTAAAAACAATTGATGAACTGCCACATCGGCTGTTACAGGTAGGCCACTTTGCTTTGCCTGTGTCAGCATTGTTACACTGTCAGCAGTGGAAAGGCGACAAAAGTGTACTGGGGTGTGAGTTTGTTCCACTAAAGTCAGTGTTTGTGCAATCGCAGCGGTTTCCGCCGCAACTGGTATTGGAGGTAACCCTAACCGAGTCGAGAGAGCACCTTCATGCATGCCTCCCTGTGCCATCAGTGAATGCTCAAAAGGATGAAGAAATAATGGCAACTCATAAGTTGCGGCATACTCCATCGCTTTTCTTAAGGTTGCCAGGTCTTTTATGGATTCATGCCCCTGACTTAAGCCCACGCAGCCAACATATTTAAGGCTACCCATATGACTTAGTTGTTCACCTGCAAGATTTTGCGTTAGCGCGCCAATAACACTTACTCTTGCAAAACCAGCCTGCTTGGCTTTGCTTTTTATTAGTTTTACAGTTGCGCCGCTATCAATTGGTGAATCTGCCTCTGGCATACAACAAATTCTGGTTATTCCAGCACTTGCCGCACTATAAGTTTCAAATGGGATTCTGGTTTTATTTTCCTGTCCGGGTTCACGTAGATATGCGCTTAAATCAACGATGCCGGGTAAAACCCACAAATCTTTAGCATCGATGGTTTTTTTAGGCTTAAAATTAGAAGGTATAGCTTCACCTATGCCAATAATCTTGCCCTTCATGATAGCCAAATTAGTAACTTTATCAATGCCTGATTGCGGATCTAGTATCCGGCCATCTTTGATGAGGGTTGAATGGTTGCTCATATTAGCTCCCATCAACCATTGCTTGTGAGCCAAGCACCATCGACATAACAGCCATACGTACTGCAACTCCATTGGTTACCTGTTGCATAATAACTGACTGTGGTCCATCTGCTACTCGTGAATCAATTTCAACACCTCGGTTTACTGGGCCGGGGTGCATGACAATTGCATCAGGTTTAGCCAGTTCAAGGCGCTCTTCAGTTAAACCATAGCGTGCATAATATTCTCTGACTGAAGGTAAAAGAGCAGAGTTCATGCGCTCATGTTGCAAGCGCAACATGATCACTACATCAACATCCACAACACCTTTTTCAATATCTGTATACACATTAACACCCATCTGCTCAATACTTTCTGGCATTAAAGTTTTTGGTGAGATAACTCGAATTTCTCCACAACATAGCGTCGTTAAAGCATGGATTAGGGAACGTGCCACCCGAGAGTGTTTAATATCACCTACAATGGCAACTTTAAGTGGCGGGAAATCACCTTTATGTTGGCGGATCGTAAGCATATCCAGCATCGCCTGAGTCGGATGAGCATGCTTTCCATCTCCGGCATTTATAACGCTAATATGTGGTGCGCAATAACGCGCGATAAAGTGTGCAGCACCACTACTTGAGTGTCGAACAACAAACATATCACAACCCATAGCTTCTAAATTGCGAATGGTATCAAGTAAACTTTCGCCTTTAGTTGCGGATGAATTGCGTATATCGAGATTTAAGAGATCAGCAGAAAGTCTTTTTGCAGCGAGTTCAAATGTAGTTCTAGTTCGTGTAGAATTTTCAAAGAATAAGTTCATCACCGTTTTGCCTCTTAGCAATGGTGCTTGAACCTGTGCTTTTCCGGGAAGAGAAACAAACTGATCTGCGCGATTAAGGATTTCTTCCAATAATAAAGGTGGCAAACCTTCAATTGTCAGAAAATGTTTAAGCTTGCCATCTGCATTGAGTTGCATGGATGATGGCAAAGGGCCGGGAGTTATATTGATTTCTCTCCCTTGGTTTTCTGGTGAGTTAGTTTTGCTCACGATTTATAATGCTTAATTCCAACTTATTATCATCATTTGTTAGTTTAAAATAACTATCAACTTCCATCTCTCTTTTGAAACCAACAACTTGCGCTTCTATTGGAAGCTCCCTATGGCCTCTGTCGATTAACACTGCCAAAGTTATGCTTGCGGGTCGACCAAAATCAAACAGCTCATTCATCGCTGCTCTAATGGTTCGTCCTGTATATAGTACATCATCTACTAAAATGATATGTTTATTTTCTAGCGTAAAAGGAAGTTTTGATGGTTTAATTTGCGGATGCAAGCCAATACGGCTGAAGTCATCTCGATAAAAGCTGATATTCAGCTTTCCTAGTGGCTCTTTAATTTTAAGTAAATCATGAAGACGTTGAGCAACCCACACACCTGCAGAGTGAATCCCCACCATAACTGTTTCATCAAGTGCACTTCCAAATTGCTCACGCAGTTCATGTGCCATACTATCTAATAGTTCATCAACATTATATTCATTATTATTTTGATGTTTCATCACCGTGCTCATATTCTGTCCCACATTAACTTGTTCAGTGCCCGTTTTTTTGCATCCAGTTTTCTAAAATGATTGCTGCTGCTATTTTATCTACTTCTTCTTTTGTAACTTTTTGTTTACGACCACTTTGGCGTAACTGTTTTAATCGTTGTGCTGCCTCTATAGATGTAAACTGTTCATTTTCCTGATCAACAGGTAACTGATACCGACCATGAAGCTGATTACAAAAACGTTCAATCCGTTTTTTTAGTGGGCTTTCGCTACCATCTAGTTCAGTTGGCATCCCAACGACTAACTGGGCTGGCTTCCATTCATTAAATAATCTGGTGATGCCTTCCCAATCTGGTTGCTCATCTTTACCGATTAACGTACATTCTGGCGAGGCGCTACCCATTAGCGTATTGCCAACTGCAACCCCAGTGCGTTTAAGCCCAAAATCAAAAGCTATAACCGTAGCCAATCAATCGTGTCCAGCAACATCACTAATGATATTGACATCAAACCCTAATGTATCAGCAGCGCCTTTCCAGCGCTTTTCATAGGGAGTATCAAATATTATTTGCTTATCCACAGGACAGTTTAACCATGAATTATTCATGATTTCTTCTTCCATCTGCCCTGGCGCCCAGCTTGCACAGCCGAGTGTTAATAAAAAATTATCAGGACCTTCGCCTTTTGCAATATCAAATAAAATATCTCGTGAGGCAGTTACCGCCAGATCATCACAAATGCTTAGTGTGTTTTCCCATTGTCTATCGGTATCATGGATAATAAAGCCTTGCTCTATTTGAACAGGACCACCTCTCAGTGCAGGTATACCTTTTACTAGAGAATCTTCCGTTGGAATGTCGAGCTGGTCAAAAAGCTCATCAATTGTTATTTCAATTGGTCTATTAATCGTGAGCCCAAAGCAACCATCATTATTATGCTGGCAAATTAAAGTCACAGAATGCTCAAAGTAAGGGTCACCCATACTCGGCATTGCTATCAGTAGCTGGCTTTGCAGAAAGCTACTTTCCGTGTCTGTATTTTCACTTGCCATGGTGTTGCGTTGGTCTCGCTAGTGTATGTTAATTTGAGGAGAATACCGCCTCTTCACCTTCAGATTTATGAAAAACAAGGGTTCGAGTGATATTTAATTGGTCGTACTTCTTCCGTATTCCTTTAGATAGTGGATCATATGGTGCCGCTAATTTAACAATTTTAATCGCTGCATCATCAAGAATTTTTGAGCCAGATGATACGGCAATTTGTATTTCAACTAACCTACCTGCTCTATCTATAGTAGCATTTAAAATGAGTGTACCACTTAAACTTAGGTCCAACGCTTTTTGCGGAAAGTTAATATTCCCGATGCGTTCAAGTTTTTTAGACCACTTATAAATATATTCTGCTGCTTCGCTCCCTTTTGCGCTGAGTGAATCAACAAAATGTATCCTAGGCCGTCTAGCAAACTGCTCTTCCTGTTTGCTCATTTCTGCCATCAACTGCGCTATCGCTTCAGTTTTTTCAGAATTATTGACTACTGTTGTAACAGGGTCTTCTTGTGGCTTTTCTTCTGGGAGTTTATCTACAAATTTATCTGTCTTCCCTTTAGTGGTTAGTATCTGCGGCTCTGGTTTTGGTGTAATTTCAGCTACACTTTTTTCCGCATCGACTAGATCTTCACCCGTATTAAAATTTTGTTGGTTTGATGCAAACTGGCTTTTTATTCGACTTTTCTTGTCTTCACTACCGCTACCAACTTGGTTCGCATTGGCAATAAAGTCTGCTTTCTCAGGTGCTTCAACATTTTGAGGTATTACCATTGTCACATCAAAAGTTGGAGCTCGAGGAGCTTCCGGAAAGTCAGGTGGTCGAATACCCATTGAATACAAACCAGCATGTAATAACAATGACGCAGGTATTGTGAAATAAAGTGGAGATTTACTGATTTTTTTTACTGTAGAAGACATAAGCAGATTTATTATTGTATTTATATTAGTTTAGTTTTGCCCGCGAACCCCGCCGCTAAGCTAATTATATCACATCAAGACAGATATTGCGATCTGATTGTATGACGACCCTAAAATACAACTTAATCAGACTTATCCTCGATGGAAACCACAATTTTATCGGGGTTAATTTTCAAGATTTCATGGCCAATATCTATAGGTATAATGGAGCGCTTTCCTCCTAAGAATGTTATAGCGAGCTTGCCATCAGCTAAATCTTGTTGCTGTTGCTCAGTTACATATAAATACTTAATTGTAGTTCCTACTACAAAATTATAGCGAATCTCTGCAGCCTCATCGTTGAGTAGATTCTCCGTAATAAGTTTATTAATTTTCTTATTTGTTAGCTTCTTTATTCTAGCCGCTTCCTGCTTTATTCGAGCTGCTTCTTGTTTCTCTTTATTAGTTTCATTGGCTCTTTGCTGATAAAAATTTGCGAGATCAGACGGTTCTTCTTTAGACTTTTTTGTGTTTTTTCTTTTCTTTTTGATAAATTTCGGCTTCTCAGCAGCCTTTTTTACCTGATCCTTAGTTACAAGACCAGCCTTTAATAATTGATCACTCAGGGAACTCATAAATACACTCATAGTTTTTTTCTTATCATAATATAAGTGTAAAGATTTGTGCATGAAAGATATGAGGAATAAAAGCTTTTAAATTTTACCTGCTTCCCCTCTCTCGTTATAATATTCAACAATTCTGGGGGAACGCTAACAATGATGATTTGTTTTACATGGCACCCCCTAGTTTTTTAG
>DUKC01000115.1:0-2335 GCA_013329495.1 Thermoplasmata archaeon | reverse complement strand
TTAGTGTGAAACCGTTAGTATCAGTGATTATCAAACGGGCTTGGAAGCCCAGAATAAACCTTTGAATAATTTAATTACTCTTAGAGAACTTTACACGAAAGATATGACGAATAAAAATAGCTTAATTTCCGCCTGATTACCCTAAAAATCTGCTCAATAACCCTGCTATTAACCAGATTTTTATGAAAAACAGACAAAAATACACTAATTTTTCTCTCGTCATACTCTCGTGCAAAGGTCTCAATAAAAACAACTTTGGGCTATTGGGGCTAAATGGAAAAACATGTAACGGTTAAAAGTGAGCGCGAAGAGTATCGCTTGTTTCGTTCACGCGCTATCGTGGCTGCTATTGTGGTATTTACAGCACTTGCGCTGGTCTTTGTTCGCCTTGTTTATTTACAGATAAAACATCATCAACATTACACCATGCTTTCGAAGGAAAACTATCAGAAAAAAATTCCAATCCCGCCCGCCAGAGGACTGATTTATGATAGACATGGAGTGCTACTTGCAGATAATCACATCGAATATGTGTTAGAAGCAAAACAGGATGAAGTAGAGGATATGAAAGGATCCTTAAACAGGATAATGCAACTTCTTCCCGTTACCCCTCAAGATATCATCAAATTCAAGCAAAAACTCCGCGTTAACTCTCGCTTTCAATCTGTTGTGCTAAAAAAGAATCTGACAGAAAAAGAAATTGCTATTTTTTCTGCGAACCGTTCCCGTTTTAGTGGCTTTAAAGTGAGTGTGCGGGTACAACGTAATTATCCTCTTGGCTCAGTTGCAAGCCACTTGCTTGGCTATGTTGGTCGCATCGATAAAAAAAATCTTCAAGCATTAGATGAACAAGGTCTAACACAAGAGTACAGCGGCACCACCCATATCGGAAAAACAGGGATTGAAAAGTACTACGAATCAAGGCTACATGGAAAAGCTGGTTACGAAGTGATAGAAGTTGATGCACACGGTAAACCACAATTAAAACTAGCTGAAAAAACACCGATTGCTGGAGAAGATCTATTTTTAAGTATTGATCTTGAATTACAAATAAAGGCAGAAGAACTACTAAGCGAGCACAATGGAGCCGTAGTAGCCATTGATCCACGCAATGGTGATATCCTAGCAATGGCAAGTATGCCTGCTTTTGACCCTAATTTATTCGTTAATGGTATATCCTATGCAAACTATAATGCACTTAGGGATAACCCAGATAGACCTTTATATAACAGAGCTCTGCAGGGCTCCTACCCACCCGGCTCTACCATAAAACCTATGGCTGCTTTATCAGGTTTAAGTGCAGGCGTTGTAACTGCTAATAGCTCAATTTATGGCAAAGGATTTTTTCAAATTCCTGGTAATCGCCACAAATTTCGTTGTTGGAAAAAGGAAGGACATGGGCATATCAGTCTTAACCGAGCCATCTATCAGTCTTGTGATGTCTACTTCTATGATCTTGCCTTTCGCATGGGAATAAAACGTTATGCAAAAGCCATGAATCGCTTTGGTTTTGGAGAAAAAACAGGCATAGATTTACCTCATGAGCGATCTGCTTTAATGCCTACAGCCGAGTGGAAAAGAAAACGCTATGATAAGTTCTGGTATCCGGGCGACACTGTCAACACGGGAATAGGACAGGGTTTTTTCACGGCTACACCACTACAGCTAGCATATGCAACCGCAATACTTGCAAATCATGGGCGAAAAATAAAACCCCACGTTTTAAGAGCAACCCGCATTTCACGAAACCTTCCAGAAAAACTGGTAACACCCGAGAAGCTCCCATCAATTGGGGTCACAAAACTCAGGTACTGGGATGATGTAATACGTGGAATGGTTAATGTTGTACACGGAGCACATGGCACCGCCCGGAAAGCAGGCAAAGATGCAAAGTATCGTTTTGCAGGAAAAACAGGGACCGCACAAGTTTTTGGCATTGCTCAAAATAAAACCTATGATGCAACTAAGTTAAAGAAAAAGCTTCACGATCATTCGCTCTTTGTTGCTTTTGCTCCAGTAAAAAACCCGCGAATAGCATTGGCGGTTATTGCCGAAAATGCAGGTGGAGGAAGTAAAGTTGCTGCTCCTCTGGCTCGGCAACTGCTAGATACATACTTGTTGACAGAAGCCCAAAAAGAGGAAGAGAATAACAAAGAAAACCCAGACTCAAAAAAGCTCTCTCCATCCTTAATCAATATTAATAAGCTTAATAATCAAAAAACACCAAAGAAGAAAACTGGAAATTAATAATGAGTTTAAAAACATCATTTAGTTTAAGTAACTTGGTATTGCGCTGGATAGCTCCTATAGATTTAGTTTTGTTCGTAGCACTTAC
>DUKC01000113.1 GCA_013329495.1 Thermoplasmata archaeon | reverse complement strand
ATGGTTGAAAGGGGAAATAAGGCATTACCGGCAATGGTACAACGAAAAGAGATTTCATAGAGGAATAAATGCTATTCCTGTAAATTTGTATAAACATTAAGTTAGAAAGTTGACTTAACAAATAGGAAAAGTTTAAAAGGCAAGCAAAGTTAGAATTAAATTAGACAGAATTAAAACGAAAAATTAAAGCATGCGAGATGGAGTTTATTGCTTGAGAAGTATTTAAAAAATGAGGTTTGAAGACAGGAGGTAAAAAGATGGATCCGCACATGGCTTATGATAGGACAATAGCGGTTTTCTCTCCTGATGGAAGATTGTTTCAAGTGGAATACGCAAGAGAAGCAGTTAGAAAGGGAACACCAACAGCAGGAATCAAATTCGAGAGTGGTGTGGTGTTGCTGGTGGACAAGCGCGTCACTTCGAGACTTGTTGAACCCAAATCAGTAGAGAAAATATTTAAGATAGATGAACACATAGCCTGCACCACTTCAGGAATATTTGCAGATGCAAGGGTGCTGGTTGAGAGAGCGAGAATGGATGCTCAGATCAACAAGCTGACGTATGAACAGGGAATTGGAGTTGAGACTCTTGTAAAGAAGATATGCGACTTTAAGCAAACCTACACCCAGTATGGAGGGGTTAGACCTTTTGGGACGGCTCTGTTGATCGGAGGAGTCGATGATTTGGGGCCCCATTTGTTTACGACCGATCCTTCAGGATCGTTGTTGGAATGCAAGGCTTCAAGCAAGGGAGTGGGTGAGAGCCTGACCATGGAATACCTTGAAAAGAACTATAAAGAGGGGATGAGTAAAGACGATGCGATCGTGATGGGAATAAACGCCTTGAAGGCAGCCACGAAGAGAAAGCTGGTTCTGGATTCCATAGACAGTGGTATTGTTGATGCTGACAGGAAATTCTACAAGTTTACAAGAGAAGAAATTAGCAATTATGCAAAAAAAGCAAAGGTCTGAACTTTTTGAGAGGTACCCAGGTTGGTTAGCTTAGATAAAGCGGTCATTGCGAGGCTTGATAGGGGAAAACTTCACTTCGAGGTTTTGGTTGATCCGGAACTAGCCCAAAAGGTTTTGGGGGATGAGACGGATGTTTCAGAAGCTCTCGCTACTGACTCGGTCTTTAAGGACTCGAAAAAAGGGGAGCTGGCGAGTGAGAATGACTTAAAGGATGTTTTTCAGACAACTGATGTGATTGAAATAGCAAAGCAGATAATAAAAGAAGGAAAGATCCAGCTGACGACTGAACAGAGAAAAGAAAGGGAGACGCAATTAAAAAAGCGGCTGGTCGAACACATAGTCAGGAATTCAATGAACCCCAAAACAAAAACGCCGCATCCCCCTGCAAGGATTGAAGCTGCATTGGCTGATGCCAGATTCCATCCAAGCCTGTTTAGGCCGTTTGATCAGCAAGTGAAAGAGGCACTGGATGCGATTCGACCCCTGATTCCAGTGTCAATGGAAGAAATAAAAGTCGCGGTGAAGGTTCCACCGGTCTGTGTGGGCAAAGCCTACGGGAGAATTAGAGAGTTCGGAAAGCTTCTGAAGGAGGAGTGGCAGCCGGATGGGTCCGTGATCTGTTTGATTAACTTGCCGGCTGGAATGCAAAACGACTTTTTCGATCAAGTGAGCGCTATAACAAAAGGAGAGGCAGAACTCAAGATTGTGTAAAGGAGATTAGGTTGGTTAAGATAAAAGAGATTGTTGTTCCTGGACAACTTTTAGATGAAGGAAAAATAAAACCAGGTCAGGGGGCTTATAGAGACAGAGCAGACGGCAAGATATACGCCTCAAGATTAGGTGTGCCTCTGAAGAGAAGAGACTTTATAAATGTCATTCCGTTGACAGGCTGTTATTTGCCTAAACCAGATGAGTTGGTCATTGGAATTATTGTAGATGTTGCACCGAGCTACTGGATTGTCGACGTGAATGCACCATACCCTGCAGTCCTGCATGTTAACGACGTGCCGTGGAAGGTAGAATTTGGAGAAACCTCAAAGTATTTAAGCATAGCAGATGTGGTTTTGATCAAAATTTCAAGGGTCAGCGAAACAGAACAGATACAGGTCTCGATGAGGGATAGAAATCTAAGAAAATTTGTGGGTGGACAGGTCATTGAAATTCAGCCAACCAAAGTGCCCAGAGTTATTGGAAAGAAACAGTCCATGATAGAGCTCGTAAAACGCTACTTAAACGTATGGATCTTTATAGGAAAAAACGGCAGAATATGGCTCAACGGTGAAGGAAAATCTACAAGGTTGGCAATCAAAGCAATAAGACAAATTGAGAAGGAAGCTCACACAGAAGGCTTGACAGATAGAATAAAAGAATGGCTTGAAATGAACAAATCAGAAAATATGTAAGGTGATTGAAAATGGAGAAAATAAAACTTATTGATGAGAAGGGAAAAAGAATAGATGGAAGAGGGGCAAAGGATTTGCGCCCCATAAAAATAAAGGTGCATCCATTAAACCGAGCGGATGGCTCGTGCTATATTGAATGGGGAACGAACAAGGTCATAGCATCGGTTTATGGGCCAAAAGAAGCGCAGCCAAAGCATCTCCAAGATCCACTCAGAGCTATCGTGAGATGCAATTATGACATGGCAAGCTTTTCAGTGGATGAGAGGAAGAGGCCTGGACCTGATCGAAGGTCTTCGGAGATCTCGAAAGTCATTGGGGAGGCGTTGGAAAATGCGGTATTGACAAATCTGTTTCCTCGCACAATGATTGAGGTTAACATCGAAGTGCTCGAGGCCGATGCCGGAACGAGATGCACGGGACTGACCGCGGCTGGGATTGCTCTGGCGGATGCGGGAATACCCATGAGAGACATCCCCGCGGCGTGCGCAGGGGGGAAAGTCGACGGGAAAATCGTAGTTGATCTGAGAAAGGAAGAGGATCAGGCCGGAGACGCTGATCTCCCCATCGCGATACTGCCTAGAACAAAAGAGATTCTGCTTATGCAGATGGATGGAGATCTGTCCGAAAAGGAATTTTATGAGCTTTTGGATCTACTCGCAGACGCCTGCATAAATATCTCAGAAATGCAAAAAAAAGCGTTGCTTGATAGATACAAACAAGAGGAAGACGTTGAAGAAGATAAGGAAACAGAAGGCAAAAAAACAGAAAATAAAGAAATAAAAAAAGAGGAGGAGGAGTGAAGGATGTCAAAATCTGTTGTTTCTGCAATCAGAAAGGATTATCTCTACAAGTTGGCTCAGGATGGAAAGAGGATGGATGATAGAAAATTCGACGAGTACAGAAAGATTACGATCGAACCGGGGGTGATAACTCACGCTGAAGGATCAGCGAGGGTTAGATTGGGAAAGACCGAGGTCTGCGCTGGCGTAAAATTGGAGCTTGGCGAGCCATACGCAGACTCTCCAAACTCAGGAGTGCTCATCACTAACTCAGAGTTGCTTCCTCTGGCTTCTCCAGACTTTGAGAGGGGGCCCCCTAGAGAGAACGCCATAGAGCTGTCGAGAGTGGTTGATAGAGGAATAAGAGAATCTGGAATGATTGATTTTGAGAAACTCTGCATTGAACCAGGCGAAAAGGTGTGGAAGGTGTTTGTTGACTTGTACGTACTGGACCACAACGGAAACCTGTTTGATGCCTGCGCGCTGGCGGGTTTAGCCGCCCTCTGCACCGCAAAAATACCTTTCGAACGTTTTGGGCTTGGGAAAGATGTTCCTTTGCCTTTGGCAACAAGCCCGCCGATAAGTTGCACTCATGTCAAGTTCAACGGCGCGTTGATGGCTGATCCTTCGCTGGACGAAGAGCTCATAGCCGACGCTAGACTGACGATTGCACTGGACGAAAAGTCACATTTCAGAGCTATACAAAAGGGTGAGGCGGGAAGCTTTACTCTGGATGAAGTGAAAGAGATTACCAAGATGGCGCAATCGAACGTCGAGAAGATTAGGAACATTTTTAAGAAAGCGGTAAAAAGATGAAGGTATGAGAATGACTAAAAAAAAGAAAAAAGCAGGATCCACAGCTAGCTATGGAGCGAAATACGGAGTCAAAGCAAAAAAACAGGTCAAGATCATAAAGAAACAAAAACAATCAAGGTATGTGTGTCCTCAATGCAAGGCAAAGAGGGTTAAGCGTCTCTCAGCCGGCATATTCCAGTGCTTGAAATGTGGTTATAAATTCACGGGAGGCGCCTATCAGTCCTCAACAGCTGCAGGCATGAGCGGCAAAAAGCTGATCTCTAAGATTGTTGGAGGTAAGGAGTGATTGAATGGCGTATAGGTGTGCCCAATGCAAGAGAAGGGTTGAATTCGACATTAGAAAAATAGGGATGAAATGTCCCTACTGCGGCAGCAAAGTCTTTTTTGCTGAGAGGCCTACCATCGCAAAGCGCATAAAAGCGAGATAAGAACGTGCAGGTACAAGAACAGTGACGCAAAATGCTTCGTTCTGCAGAGATTGACATAGCTTTTGAAAAGGAAGAGGATGCAGAATTAGTGATGCAGAGTCTGTCTCCTGAAACAAAAGATAAAAATCCTAGGAGTTCAGTAGAGATTGCAACATCCGGGAAAATGTTGAAATTAAAAATTGAGGCCAAGGACACTCCTGCCTTGAGAGCCACCTGCAACTCTTATTTGAGATGGATAGACACGGCAATTCGAGTAAATGCACTTGCCTCGAAACAAGAAACGTGATTTTTGAAAATCAAAACAAAAAAATATTTAACTTATTGTCCAATAGTGAGAGTATGGATAAAAAGCGGGTGTGGTGTAGCCTGGTATCACACAAGCTTGCCAAGCTTGTTACTCGGGTTCAAATCCCGACATCCGCATATTTCAAGTAAATTTTAGTGTCATCTAATGCTCATCGTGTTAGACAAACAGTGGAACCAGCTTCTTTTTTTCGTCATCCCACAGCCCAAGATCAGTCACTTTCGCGCCTGGCACTGCTGGAAGAGAGAAAATAGCAAAAGGAAACATGGGGTTTTTTGGGTCCAGACCAAGGATTTCAAGTGCATGCCTGAACTCTTCCGCTGATTTTGATATCTCCTCTACATGCGCTGCAGACATAAGACCGCCAACTGGCAACGCTATGCTAGCGATGATCTCTTCGCCCTTTGTCGCAACCATCCCGCCCTTCATTTCGACAACTCTGTTGGCTGCCAGGGACATCTCTGAGACAGTGGTTCCCATGACTATCAAATTATGGGAGTCGTGGGCGACTGTGCTTGCCACAGCGCCTTCTCTTAGTGGAAATCCTTTGATTAGACCTTTGGAGGGTGATTTTTCTTGTTTTCCATAACGATTGATTACTGTGATGATGGTGTACCCCTGTGTTTCCAGAACCCCCTCTTTTACAGGAACTTCCTCCTCAAACAGCTCTGGAAAAGGCATTGCAGGGGACGGTGGTAACGAAAGTATTCTTGTCAGTACGGCTCCACTTTGTGCAGATTGGGGCGCCCTCATAACGAATGTTTCCTCTGAAATTTCAGAAACCTTCACTGTGTTCTGGGAGTTTTGTGGAATCACTGATTCTGGTAGTGAACTCAGCAATTTTCCGTTCTTTGCCACTACCGTTCCCTCGTGAATAACCGTGTCAATCTTGAATTTTTTAAGAGAGCCTGAAACCAGCACCAGGTCAGCCACCAATCCAGGGGCAACCGCGCCCATCAACGCAGCCTCACGAACACCAGCTTGGGCCAGCCTTTGAGCGTTGTTTAGCGTCGCAAACCTGACAGCATCGATCGGATCGACACCTTGGCCCACGATGCCTCTTACCACTCCGACCATCCCACCTTTTTTAACCAGCTCATCCGGCCAGATGTCATCCGTGCATATTCCTATTGAGTCCTTGTATCTTGATTTGTTAACAGATGTCACAAGCAATGGCAGCATCTCGGGAATTGAAAAGATATGTGAACTGAGCATGAGGCGCATTCCATGGTCTAATTTTACCTGAAGTTCCGGGCCGTAGTTTTCGTGATCTGCCGTGAGTCCAAGCGCTACGATGTATGCATCCAAAGCTCGATGATCAAGCTCACGCAGCTTGTTGACTAGAATTTTTGATGGGAGCGCGTTGAAGCGCTTTAGTCTGAGGAGCTTTGCACCAATGAAACCGGAATAAACACCGAGTTTTTGAGTGAAACTCAGGGAACCAAAAGCTTCACCTAACAGATTGGCCATAGGAAAATGGGCATCCCTGGGAATCCCTAACATCCAACCTGTCTTCACGATTTCCGTCATTATTGGATCTCCAGAAATTATTTCCTCAATGCTCATCAGTTCGCCGAGTTTCTTACTCCCCTGCTCGATCATTTTTCTGATGTCGCTTGATCTGATGTCTGCCCCAGAAGTCTCAGCCCCTCTTTTCGATGGAACACACGTTGATGCGTCAAAAAACATTCTCAGAGGCAGTCCCTTAGAATTTTTTAACATCAATGAGAAACCAGCCACACCCATAACATTCACTATCTCATGCGGGTCTGCAAATATTGTTCCTGTCCCATTCGCAGCAACTATTTCCGCATAGCCTGTTGGTAAAACCATGGAGCTCTCAATGTGCACATGTGGGTCAATAAATGATGGGATGACTGTCTTCCCACCGCCATCAATCCTTTGATGCGCTTGAGTCTTTTTAGCAAAAAGCGATACTATAAACCCCTTGTGAATTCCTACATCGCCTTCCAAGAGATCTCCTGTCAGGACGTTCAATACGCTCGCGCCCTGTATAACGGTGTCTATAGGTATCTCACCTCTTGCTGCCTTGAGCGACTCCTCGTAAGTATCAATTCTTGATTTAATTAAGTCCATCTTGCTGCCACCGAACTACTATAATTTCCCTTGTTTATTTAATTTTATGTTCAAGACTGGCAGCCTAGCCTGTCTTGGACCGAAACTAGGGAACGGAACTTTATTCCAAGAAATTCTAAAGGGGGTTTAAGAGAGAGATCGGGATATGCATTCGATAGTGAAGACTCCTCCTCGGCATGAACACAGATTTTTGTGAGAGGATTGAATCAAAATATTTATAGACGTAATGGGTTTATTTAAAAGTGTGAGGGATAGCATGAAAAAATTATTAATTGGATTGATTGTGATCGTGTTGGTTGGCTCTCCGGTTTTTACGAGTCAGGCGCAGAAAAAGGCACTCTCCTCGACACCATACGAGAATCTGGAGGCTGATGCAGATCTTGAGAGCGTGAGAGAGCTCTGTGAGGAGCACCCTAAGACATGCACAGCGATTGGCGTTGGAAGGAAAGCCTCAACAGACAGGTCAGTAATAACCACTCATTCCTGTGATGGCGGTGCGTGTGACTTTCGCTATCTTTTTGTGCCTGCGGCAGATTGGCCGAAAGGTTCAACCCGTGCCATTCGAACGGTGCCACAAGCAAGCGGCGGCTGGGAGATAGAGACTAGAATTGTAAACACCAATTACGTAATACCTCAAGTTCCTCATACCTACGCATATTTTAAGGGAGTTTTTGGCCACATGAATGAACATCAATTGCACATAGGTGAATCAACAATTGGTGGAGTCGGTGAGCTGGATAACCCCCACGGAGCTTTCGGTGTCACAGAGCTTTCGATGATTGCCATGGAGAGATGCACCACAGCGAGAGGTGCAATTCAGCTAATGGGTAAATTGGCAGAGAAATATGGCTACTTTGGCTATAGCATAGGCGAGTCCCTCCTGGTGGGAGACACCAAAGAGGTCTGGTTGTTCGAAATTCTGAGGTCTGGACCCGAGTGGAATCCGGACCCGTCTACTGGCATTGACCCCACAGGAAGACTGGGCTGCTGTTGGGTGGCCCAAAGAGTTCCTGATAGAGAGATTGTGGTGGTACCAAACGTGAGCAGAATCAGGGAGGTAGATCTGGGAGGTAAAAAGAATTTTATGGGTTCGGCCAATGTTTTCTTGCTGGCAGAAGAGCTAGGATTATGGGATTCCACAAGTGGAGAACCTTTCGTCTGGAATGAGGTGTACAGCGATCGCGAGGCTAACCTCCGTCTCTGGAATGTTTATCGCCTCCTGGCCCATTCAAGATATGACCGGCCTTTTACGCCGGACCTGGCTGAGTATCCCTTTTCTTTTAAGCCGGATAAGAAGCTTTCGGTGTGGGACATAGTAGCCCTCTATCGAGACAACGCCGAGGGAACAGAACAGGACAACACTAAGGGTATTGCTGCAGGTCCTTGGAGCTGCCCGGTCGCTCCAACTAATCCAACCGCGAGCTATCTTGTTCCTGTCCCAAACTGCGAATACACTGTGATCAATCAGGCAAGGGATTGGCTGCCTGACCCAATAGGGGGAATCAGTTGGTATGGCCCGGACATGGGCACTACCTCGGTTTTCGTTCCTTTCTATTGTGGAATCAATAAGCTCCCAGAGAAATATTCCACCGGAAACCATTGGGAAATCAGTGGGAACAGTGCTTGGTGGGCCTTTAATCTGGTGTCCAACTGGGTAAACCTTATGTACTCTGTTATGATAAAGGACGTGCGAGAGGCTCAATTCAACCTGGAATCGGCCGAGAGGGACATGATAACAACAATTGATAAGAAGGCCAAAAGGCTATATCGGAAGGATCCGTCTCTGGCGGCTGACTTTTTGACTGACTATTGCATTGAAAATGCTAACAAAGTTGCCGCTGCATGGTGGGATTTGGCTGAACATCTGATATGTCAGTATGACGATGGTGGCGTTGGGGTGTACGGCGAAAAGGGCAAACCCAGGCCTCCGGAATGGTGGAAAGAAGCAGCCAACGATTAAATAAGGCGCCTACGGAAAAGGCGACCTCGCATGTCGAATCTTTCTCAAAGTTAATAAAAATTGATCTTCATCAAGTTCCTTAGGAAAAACAATCGCTATTCTAAGTATCACAATTATTGCGTTTACCCCTGACAGTTTGCTTTTAATCAGTAACTCGAGTTCTAACGCATTTTTTGGCTTGTTGAGTGGCATTCCTGCATGCATCTAATAGAGCTTTTCTACCTGACTTC
>DUKC01000153.1 GCA_013329495.1 Thermoplasmata archaeon | reverse complement strand
TGATCATTTCTTGAACGAGCTGTTGGAAGCTTCTCCCCCACCTTACCAATCTTTTCAATGAGTCTAGCTTCTATATTCATATGAATGTCTTCTAATTCCTTCGATGGTTGAAGCTCTCCTTCTTTTATTTCTCTGTAAATTTGTTTCAAACCTTCTGTTATCTCTCTCGATTCTTCGGAACTAATTATGTTGGTTTTTCCAAGCATTTTTGTATGGGCTATTGAGCCTATGATATCATGTTTGTACAATCTTTTATCTATCCTGATAGAAGAGGTGAAGTCCTCCACTTCTTTGGTACTAGGGACTTTAATTCTCCCAGACCATACTTTCTTCATTTTTTGCCTCTAGCCAAGCTTTTAACTCGACCCTACCAAACTTTCTCATCTAAAGCCATAATAGTCCCAATTCTCTTTCCCACCACCAAATGGAGAGCAAATGGTATTTTTTTATGTTGGGCAAGTTGTTCATCTTAAAACTTGGCACACTACTTCCTCTTTATTTTCATCATTCCCATGAATCCTGGCAAATATCTCGAGAGGCAAACTCCATATCTTCAAGAATCCACTGGCAGCCGAATGGTCGAAAAGATCTCCTTCCTCATACGTTGCCATCTCCGCGGCATAGAGGGAATTCTTTGATTCTCTACCAATGACTTTGGCCTGGCCCTTGTAAAGCTCCATAATGACGGTTCCTGTGACCCATCGCTGGGTAGAATCAACAAATGCATTTATCGCCTGCATTAGGGGATCAAACCATAGTCCATAATATGAAAGTTCCGAAAATTTTTGTTCAACCAATGGCTTAAAGTGAAGCAGTTCACGGGTCAATACCAACTCTTCCAGATCCTTATGAGCCTTGATCAATACCTCCGCTGCTGGGCATTCGTAGACCTCTCTGGATTTTATCCCTACTAATCTATTCTCAAGATGATCTATTCTTCCAATTCCGTAGTCTCCAGCTAGTTTGTTTAGCGTTGCAATCAGCTCCACAGGATGCATTTCTTTCCCATCTATGCTCTTAGGAATACCTTCTTCAAAATAAATGGATATTTCCTTCGGCTCATCAGGCGTGTCTTTCACTGCTTTTGTCCATTTATATACGTCCGAGGGCGGTTTAATAGCTGGATTTTCGAGCACTCCACACTCTATCGATCTTCCCCAAAGGTTTTCATCGATGCTGTAAGGATTTTCCTTTTTAATTGACAAAGGAATTCCACACTCAAGTGCGTAAGCTAAGCCCTCCGTTCTTGAAATCTTCCATTTTCTTGCGGTTGCTATTATGCCTAGCTCTGGTGCCAAAGCCTTTAAAGAGGTTTCAAATCTAACCTGGTCATTTCCCTTTGCAGTGCAACCATGAGCCACCCAATCGGCTCCTTCTTGCTTTGCAACCCTCACCATTAGCTTTGAGATCAAGGGTCTTCCTATTGCGGTTGACAAAGGATAAGCTTGCTCATATTTAGCATTGGCTTTTAATGAAGGAAAAATAAAATTCTTAGTAAATTCTTCCTTTGCATCAAGCCGATATGTTTTAGCTGCTCCTATTTTATCTGCTTTCTCAACTGCTTCATCAATTTCTCCAGGAGGTTGTCCTAAATCAACTATCAAAGCAATGGGCTCAAATCCTTCTTCGCTTAGCTTTTTAACAGCTAGAGATGTGTCCAATCCTCCTGAATAAGCAAGCACAACTTTTTCTTTCATTTTTATTTCCCATCAAAATGGGAAAAACTAGTTTATATAGATTTTGGCTATTTATGTGCAATTTTGAGCAAAAATGTCCCAAAAGATAAATACTAGTAGTTTATTCTCCTAGCTTATGGCAGAAAAAAGCGTAGCAAAGATTGTTTGGGATTACATATCTCTCCACCCCTCCATCCACGATTGTTTAATCTACAACCTGATAAATCACTCAGCTTTAACTAGAAAAATTATGGGGGAAACGGGCATTAAAAAGAAGGAAGCGGTGCTGGCTGCATGCAAACGTTATCCGAAAGGCAAGGAGAAGGTCCGAGAAAAGGGTATCCTAAATATTCTGCAAAACAGCAAGCTGGAGATCAGGAATAAAATAGGAGTAATAATCATTCCAAACAGCTGGCACCTCTTTCCCAAATTGGAAGTGGCAACGCATAAGCTCATCAGAGAAGGGAAGGAGCTGAAAATCATTCAAGGTTCCCTAGGCATAACCATTATAGCAACTGAAGAACTAATACACACATTGAGAGGCATGCTGGGCAAAGAAAATATTCTAAGCGAGAGGAAGGGATTGGCGGAGATTTCAGTGACTTCACCAAGAACTATCGAAGAAACGCCAGGCATAATTGCTTACCTCTCATCCGCTCTGGCTGCCAATGGAATCAACATAGTTGAAACAGTGAGTTGCTACACAGACACAATATTCATTTTGGAAGAAAAGGACATACTCGAGGGGTTCGAGGTATTAAACAAATGCATGCAAATCAAATATCCATAGGGCAGCCTTTTTTGCCAGAAAAGAAGATTTTGTGCGAAGACTGCTAAAGAGACTTTGAGAGATGCAGGTTAAAAAATATCAGACGAGACCAGCAGAAAGAAAGCAAAAATCCAATAAAGAGAGGATCACCTTTCCCCTCTTACTTCTTTTCTCTGAGCCATCCGGTATCCTGATACGATCCTCATGCACCCACTCAGTTTTCTGTCCAGCTCATCACTTCCTGTATCAACCAAAAGAAATGGAGATTGGCTCAACTTGTATGGGGTGGCAAGAATAATTATGTTCTCAACGCCTACCTTTTCTATCACTTTCGCACTCATCTGCTGATTTCCCCGTCCAAAAATGAATCCCTGTGCTCCAATAGGACTTACCAACAAGTTTCCAGCCGAATTTTGGTATTTTAGCTAATCGGGCAGTTTGCCTATGTCTTCCTTCCAAAGGTCAGGATGTTGCTCGATAAAACCTTGCAGTAGCTCGTAACACTCTTTATTATCTAAATTGGTCACCTCAACTCCATGCTCTTCCATGAAGCTTTGGCCTCCTGAATAGGTTCGCAATTCGCCTGCTACAACTCTTTTTATGCCAAACTGAACTATTGCTCCCGCGCACATGTAACACGGCATTAGGGAGGAATAAAGGGTCAATTCTTTGTAACTCTTGATTCTACCAGCGCTCCTCAAGCACTCTATTTCGGCGTGCGCCGTAGGATCACCTTTCTGCACCCTTTGATTGTGACCCCGACCTATTACTGTGCCACCTTTTGCCAAAACAGATCCTATTGGGATTCCCCCTTCTGTTGGGCCCTTTTTGGCTTCCTTTATTGCCTTTTGCATAAGCCTCCAGTCGAAGGAAAGAATACCCATACTGGCTAATTGTGCTTTGGATATAAAAGACTTGTCAAACCGCTTTTTTTTAAACTTGCTTTCTTACCCACTTAGTGACTTTTAAATAAAG
>DUKC01000134.1 GCA_013329495.1 Thermoplasmata archaeon | reverse complement strand
CACCGATACGTAAGCCCTCCACCGATACGTAAGCCCTCCACCGATACGTAAGCCCTCCACCGATACGTAAGCCCTCCACCGATACGTAAGCCCGAGCCTCGTGATGTAGGGGCCACCGAAGAATAAATATTATCTGGACATTCACCCTTCTGAGCATCATGGACTTACAGCGTTGCTTGCTGGATCTCGTCGCTCAGATACCACCTGGGAGGGTGACGACCTATGGCACGCTGGCCAAAGCGCTGGGGGATCCAAGAGCATCGCGCTGGGTCGGAAGGGCGCTAGCGAACAATCCCCAACCAGTAAGGATACCGTGCCATCGAGTGGTGCACGCCAACGGCGAGTTGGGCGGGTACAGGTGGGGACCAGAGAGAAAGATCGCGCTCCTGAGAAGGGAGGGAATCACGATCGAGGGGGGCAAGATCGTTGAGATGAAAGACGTTTTATGGGAGGATTTTCAAACCGATCGCCCCCTGCTTCAGTTGCGAGCGACCCAGCAACGGTTGCGCGAGAGGCTAGTCCTTCAGGACCAAACTGAAGTAGATACCGTAGGCGGCGTCGACGTGGCCTATTCCGATGGGGAGGCGGTGGCCGCTTGCGTCGTGCTCTCCAGTGATCTAGAAGTTTTGGAGAGAAGGACGAAAAAAAGTGCTGTTGCCTTTCCATACATCTCCACCTACCTGTCATTTAGAGAGTCCCCCCTCATCGAGAAAGTGATATCGGAGCTCGAGGAGAAGCCAACGGCGTTGATGGTAGATGGCAACGGCGTTCTGCATCCCAGGGGCGTGGGGCTCGCCTCTCACGTCGGCGTCCTTTTGGACATGCCCACAATCGGCGTCGCCAAGCGTCTTCTGTGCGGGTCCCTCACGTCCATCGCAGGGGAGCCAGGAACTTGGGAGATACGGTACGAGGGAGCGGTGGTGGGATATGCCCTCCAAACAACTGGGAAGCCCATATACATCTCACCCGGCCACCTGGTCTCCCTCCATGCGGCCCTCTCGACGGTAAAACGATTCTGCAAACGGCGCATACCCGAACCCATTCTCCAAGCACATCAACTGGCGACCTCCACGCTGAGATATGGAAAGGGAGGTTAGTTCGACTTGGAAGCGACGTTGGCGATTTTTTGAGAGTTTTCCCGCATAGTAAGGAGGCGCTGTTAGCAGGAAGACGCTGTTAGCAGGAAGACGCTGTTCATCTCCATTGTTAATGAGGCGCTCGAGTGGGTTTGAAGTTGTCTTCGAAGAAGGCGACCTAGTTCCCGAAGAGATGGATCATGCGTCCAGACAAAACACATCGGAAAGGATATCGGGGCTGGGCTTAGAACGCTCGTGGGTGGAGAGGCCAAGGCATGAACACGAGATGGTGTCCGAAATTAGACAAGAGTATTTCTAAACATTCTGAGGTTCCAGTTCGACCAGAGTGTAAAAATCTAAATACTCATTTGCAACTTGTTGGATATCCTCTGCTGTGACCTCCTTTATTTGCTCTGTTTGTTTATCGAAGAAGCTTACGCCGAGATCCAAAGCTTCATAGCTAACCAGTATCGCGGCTTGGTATAGTTCATTTTCATATAATAACTTTATATTCTCCTCAACAAATTTTATGGTTTCTGAGACCTCTTCCTCACTTACACCTTCATTTTTAATTTTTTCAATTTCTTTAAGGGCTAAACTTGTAACCTCTTCAACATTCCCAGGATCGCACCAAAAGAAAATAATAAATGTAGCAGGTCCAATTTGGCCACTGTATCCTGCGTTTATCGAATAAACTAATCCTCTATCTGCTCTGATCTCTTTAAATAGCCTTGAGCTCCCTCCACCTCCTAAGAGTGCGGATAGGACGGTCGCAGTTGCCCAGTCTTTTTCAACAAGAGACACACCTGGAACTTCAAAACCTATTGCTACGTAGGATGAGTTGGCATTGCTTTTTTCAGTGATTTTTACATCTTTAGTTTTTGGGGATAAAGATGGAATTTCCTCTCTTAGAGTCAATCCTCTTTTATAATCAGCGAATAAACCTTCAGCTGTTTTTATTATATCTTCTACGCTAACATCACCGACTACGCATAGGATAGAATTATCTGAAGTGTAATATTCTTGGTAAAACTCAGTAAGGTCCTTTCTATTTATTGAAGGGATTGTATCTTTAGTGCCTACAGGACTGACTCCATATGGATGATCCTCGTAAAAAACTTCCTGAAAACGCAAAAGTGCGCTGAACATGGGGTTGTCTTCTATCAAATTTAAAATATCTATTGCCTCGCTCTTCTTTCTTTCAACCGCATCCTCCGGGAACGTGGGATTTAGAACACAGTCAGACATGATCTCAAGTATCTCATCAGTAAATTCGCTAAGAGTAATAGTAGTTAAAGAACTTACGTGGTGATCACAAACGGCGCTTATTATCCCACCATATGTTTCAATCTCAGTGGCTATCTCTTCGGCAGTTCTCTTTTGGGTTCCCTCAAGCAAGCATTGTGCCACAAGAGATGCCGTACCAGGCTTTTTCTCATTTAAAGACCCATTTTTCACCGCAAAAATAATTGTGGCGGTAGGAGAAACAGAATCTTTGATTAGTAGAGTTAAACCATTCTCCAACACTACTCTGGTGATTTCCCCTATACTGAGTTCGACTTCTTCAACGGTCTGAGCTTTTAATAAAATAACCTGAGAACAAGATGAAAGTATTATTAATAATCCAATTGCAATACCAATAATTTTTTTCATTCATCCGCCTCCGGTATTAGATGTACAACTACATATTCTTTCTTAAAGTTTTCTTCTGCTGCTTTTTGGATATCCTCAGTGGTTAAAATATTAAGCTTAGCTAGATATTCCTTTGGTTCCATTCCATAGAGCAGTTCAAACATAGCAATATACGTAGCATCGTACATCAAATTTTGAGTGGTCATTATCGAAGAGACTTTATACATATTTTTTGCTTTCTTCAGCTCACCATCAGTTATCCCTTTTTTTAGGGTGTTTATCTCTTTAAGAATTATCTTCTCTACCTCTGGTATATCCTCTTGATCACAGGTTACAATAATAGTTAAAAGTTGTTGCCCTTTTGTGCCAACCAAGCCCGCACCTACACTACTTGCTAACCCTTCAGCAACCAGCGCTTGATAAAGGCGAGATGATCTACCAGAACCTAGGATAAGAGAGAGTAATTCCAAAGGAAAATGGTCTGGTTGGTCGCACCCCGGAACGATATATGCAATGCCAAGATAAGCTTCTTCGATTCCTTCCCGAGTTTTTGTAACCTCCTTTTCCCCTTCAATCTTTATCATGGCCAATTCTCTTTCAGGGATATCTTTTTGCTCCCAGTCCTTGAAGCTCTCACGAACTTTGGACAAAACTTTCTCAGCATCGACATTTCCCACTACCACAAAGACCACATTATTTGGAGCGTAATAGGTATTGTAGTAATCAATCATCATCTCTCTATTGATAGCATTAACGGTTTCCCTAGTTCCCACTATGTGTCTCCCATAAGGATGATTTGGAAAAGCATTTTCCAATAACATTGTTTGAAGTTCGCCTGCAGGGATATCTTCACGATAGAATTCCAATTCTTCCAAAATAATGCCTCTTTCCTCCTCAACATCCTCGGCTTTGAAAGGAGGATTGAAAAGAGCCTTTTTTAGTAGGGTTAGCCCTAGGTCAAAATTTTCCTTTGGCAGTATGGTGAAGTAACTTGTCATTTCAAAACTTGTGAAAGCATTTGCTTGCCCTCCGACTCTTTCCACCTCTTTGAATATCCCATATTCTCCAAGCTCTTCACTTCCTCTAACAGTAATCATGTGTTCAATGAAATGGGAGATCCCGTTATTCTCTTCATTCTCATTTGCACTTCCTGTTCCGACCATTGCTAGCAAGATCACATGATTCGTGTCGCTTTTTTCTTTTATTAAAATTCTTAACCCATTTGGAAGGGTTTCCTTTAAAATTTGATCTTCTGTCGCCCCATCACAGTAGACGTAAGGAATCGCTGCAATTAGCAAGCATATAACCAGGATAGTTGCGATCTTTTTTATTTTCATTTTTACACTGTTTGTCAATATCTCTACTTCTATATTTAATACCTACGTTTGGGGTGCTCTGTTGAATGAATTTGCTCA
>DUKC01000108.1 GCA_013329495.1 Thermoplasmata archaeon | reverse complement strand
CAGTTGGAACGGAGAGTATGACCCAAAATTCTTTGCAAAAGAGATCACCGGACACTTCTCAGTCACGCCATTGCTCTCGCCGGACAACAGCTTGGGAACAATGTCTGAGCTTATTGAATCTGCAGAAGAGTCTATCGCGATTGAGCAGCTCTATTTTTATGAGCGATTGGGCAGCAAAACAAACCCACTCATAGAGAGGATAATAGATGCAAACGAAAGGGGGGTTGAGATAAGAGTTTTGCTGAATTTCAATCCGGATTATTCTAGAGAGGGGGTAGACACGAATGAGCGGAACATGGAGACTGTGGAGCTGCTGAAAGAGTGTGGAATCGAAGCTCGCCTCCTCTACACAAACTCGACGCCCTTCTCCAACTTGCACAACAAAGGGATGATAGTTGATTCTGAAAAGGTGCTCATATCGAGCATTAACTTGAATGCTAATGGATTGCTGAAAAATAGAGAGGTTGGGGTAATTATTGAAAATGAGAAGGTTGCAAATTATTTCGAGGATGTGTTTGATTATGATTGGAACGCCGCATCAGAAAAGGAAGGCAGTTCTCTGGCAGTGAGAGCAGTATCGATTGGGATAGTTTTTTTATTGGCCGGCTGTTTAGTCTATAGAAGTTGGAGTAAGAAATGATGGCAATACCTTCTATCATAGCTATATGTGCAATTGCCGCAGTTGTCGGATGGGCTTGGGCTAGAAAGTCCTCAATAACATTTGCGATAGTCATTGCAAACCTGATTGTTTTTGTGATAACTCTGTTCACACCCGAGCAAATTTTAACTGACTTGAGTTTCAGTCCGGCTTACCTCTCTGCGCAGTATTGGCCTCGCTGCTACACACTCTTAACCTCGATGTTTGTCCATGGAGGATTTAGTCACATCATAATGAACATGCTGGTGCTGGTGTTGATAGGTTATTCTTTTGAGCAGAGGGTGGGACGTGAAAAGTTCTTGCTAATATATTTGGTAACTGGCATTGTTGGAGCACTCTGCCACTCGGCTCTCTCTCTGGGATCCACAACTTTTTTAGTCGGGGCATCGGGAGCAATATTTGGGATATTGGGAGCTTACGCAGCATCCTATCCGAGAGACAGGGTCATGATGCCCATGGGGATTATATTCATGAGAGTCCCTGTGCTACTAGGGGCGTTGGTGATGGCACTAATAGAAACCATTTACGTTGCGGCAGGTGCGGGCCAAGGGGTGTCTCACTTTGCTCACCTGGGAGGGTTTATTGGCGGAGTTCTTTTCTTGCCCTTACTGAAAGAAAGAGGGGGGGCCACGCTGAAAACGGAGGGTGTTGGGGGGAAGGGTGTAGACTTCGATTTGCTTCAGTCTCTCACACACACTCCGGGACAATTGGAATTAATAGAGAGGATAAAGGGGGAGGATCTGCCGGAAATTTCAAAAGCGTGGCTGATGTACTTGCTTAATTCCCTCAGATGCCCAAAATGCAAAGGAAATCTCGCCCATGACGAAAAAAGTCTGAAGTGCAAATGCGGATTTGAAAAAAGATACAGAAGTTAGCAAGATGATGCGACATTTGGTTCTTGAATGTAAGCCGCTCGACAATCTGTTGGGCGGTGGAATAGATTACGGGGGGATAACCGAGATTTACGGAGTTGAAGGAAGCGGCAAAACCAATCTCTGTCTGCAAGCATTCAAGAGATATGTTCCAAATAAGAGGGTGGCATGGATCTACACAGAAAAATTTTCTACCGAAAGATTCAAGCAACTCGTGGGTGGTTCAGACTATCGAAAAACTCACAGAAAATTGTTGGGGTACAACTGCAGCTCGCTCAAGGAGCAGGTCGAAACGATCAAAAGGATTTCTAAACTAAACTCGATAGGACTCCTCATCGTTGATTCAATAAATGCGTGGTATAGAGTGGAGCTGGAAAAAAACAAGGAGAGCGTTCAAAGGTCTTTCATCAACCAGCTTGAAGAGTTAGAGCTCATGGCCAACGAGAGGAACATTCCGGTTATAATAACTTCCCAAGTTTACGAAAATGAGCAAAGCATTCAACCATTTGCGGGAAAGAGAATAGGAATGTTTGCGAAAAGTATTTTAAAGTTAGAAAAGTTAGAGAGAGGGGTAAGAAAGGCAACTTTGATGAAGCACAGGGTAAACCCGAAAGGAATGAGCTGCCTGTTCAGGATAAGCGCAGAAGGATTGGTTGAAGTGTAAAAATGGAAAGAATAGCCTTTTCAAATCCAGAGTCTGCTCTGCAGGAATTTGAGGGTGTGTTCGAGCCTATGCGCCATCACTTTGATTGCTGGGAGATCGTTTCTGAGAGAGAGCACAGGGTCATTGACATTGAAAAAAGGCTAAAAAAATTGCTTGATGCCTATAAAATAAAACTACAAATTCATGCACCATTTGTCGACATTAACATAGCATCTCCTGAGGAAAGGTCGAGGAAGAGAGCGATAGGGGAGATTGCAAACACAATAAAAGCCGGGTCGAGACTGGGAGTAAAGGTTGTAACCGTTCATCCAGGACATTTCTCACCTCCAACCCCACCTGAAAGGTCTCTTGAGCTGTGCAAAGAGTCATTGGAAGACGTCGGCAGGACCGGGGAGGAACTGGGAATTAAAATTGCCTTGGAGAACATGGGAAGAGGTGGCTATTCTATGATTCACACACCGGGTGAGCTTGCCGAAATGATTGAGGATACCTCACTGGGCTTTTGCTTCGATGTAGGACACGCAAATTTTACGGGAGGTTGGAAGCAATGGGTCAACAACAAGGAACTCATGAGCAGGCTGACAAATCTTCATCTCCACGATAACAATGGCGAGATTGATGAGCACATGACCATTGGAGAGGGAAATCTTGATTTTGAGGCACTGCTGTCACACCTGAGGTTCTATTGTGGCACCGGAGTCATTGAGGCTAGATCCTTGGAGAGCGCTGTCTTGAGCAAGAAAAGATTAAAAGAATTAATGAATGCAATTTCGCAATGATTTTGCTAAGGAAATGGCTCAGTCAGACTCCACTTAACCCTATACTTTTATTTGGATCTGGACAAAACAAACTACTTTTGGGATTGTCTTCCCTGCTCTCTTTGCTTCTCTTTCAAAGCTTTGTGCTTACCTCGATTTTAGCTGTAATGCGAGGTAAATAAATTCTCACTTTACCACTTTTCTTTGCAGGACTATTTTTGGAGAACCTTTCTAATCTCTTTCAGTTCTTCAAGCATCTTCTCTTCGACGGACTTCCGCTCTTTTTCTGATAATCTGCCTATTTTTTTAGAGACTTCATCCCTTATTTCGGGTCCATTCTTGATGTTCATGAGGCACATCTCGGGCACGTTTGTTCCCCCTCTCGCAGCAGTGAAAATCGGTATGCTGTAGATTTCATAATGTCTTTTCAAAGGGCCCTGACTCAATCCAGCCATGGTGATTCTTCCGTAAGAAATTTCTTTTTCTTTCCTAAAAAAGACTCCATATTTGGAATGGACGGCATTCTCCCCCAGTTCATATTCGATGGTGTCGTAAAATTTTCCTATCCACCAAAATACATAGACCAGAGCGACAACCAGAGGCACGTAAACGCATAAAAGGTAGAGCATAAGGTTTGCGGGGAGGATAGAAAAAGTGATTGGCACACTCCAGGAGAGCACGCCTACAACAGTCCAGAAGATTGCCCACAACCCCCAATAAGGCTTCATCTTTGGATCTGGTTTCATTTATTTAACCTCCTTTAATAGCTATACGTAGGAGACGTAGGATATCTTTAAGTATTTATATAGTCTTTGGTTTTGCAATTCTAAGCCTTTTCCTATAAAGAGGATCAGAGAGAGCGAAACATAATTCATTTCACAACCTAAAGGTCAGAGATAGATAAAGAAGTAAAGTCTAAATGTTGTTAAACTAAGGTCGTGGATTTTCTTCCTGATTTTTTGTAAGTTTTTAGATAGGTATCATTTATCAACTCCTACTTTTTTGATGTAACTTTTATATCCTCATACAAACAAAGGGAAAATCACGTGCAAAACAATATCTGCAGAAAAGTGAGATACCATAGCTGCTTCCAACCCCTTTTTCCAATATATCCAGCCAAACAGAATGCCGATGAGTTACATCCACCCACCACCAGATCGAAGATTTGGAGGGGGCTCCAACTTTTCCTTTAGGGTACTCCTTCACAGCCTCTGCTTCAGGGAGCGTTTTGCTGGATTTTTTGGTTCTCACTTCATCCACCAGACTCGATCCCCTCATCCTCGAGACGAAGTCGGGTTACGGAGGGCTCGAGGGCTCATCCCGCATCCCGGATGCTCCTTTCGGAGGGAAGCGTAAATTCGGGGTTGCCTCTCCCTGCTTAGATAGTAACATACGGGTCGGAGTATAAACAGCTTTTCGGCTCTCATCCCCCCCCGCTTTCATAGGAGGACTTTCCGCCGATAAAGTTAAAGGTCTTGAGGAAGGAGGTGTTATTTTGAACGTGTTCATAAATTAATAGATAGAACGGCTTTGGGACAAAACTCTTAGCTAATCTTTTAC
>DUKC01000157.1:1240-6891 GCA_013329495.1 Thermoplasmata archaeon | reverse complement strand
TTTATAAGAATTTGTCAAGAATTAGCAACGGGTGAAGATAGAAGAATAAGAACCATCGGCTTCTCTTCCATTACTCAGGCAAGAACTTATCGCCTGCTCAAAATAAGTGAAAAATTTAAACGATTCTAAAAAATTAGATTTTGTTTTTTGTTTATAGAGTTCTGTTAGACTCTACTTCAACCTCTTTTCCATCAGTCTTTCTATTTGATTGAATGCCTCTTCTAGGATGTCTATTGGGGGCAAAATAACTGACCTGAAATGTGCAGCTCCGTAGGTCTCGCCGAATCCGGACCCGTTCACCACCAGAACGTGAGCGCTGTTCAGCACATCCAGAACAAATTCCTTATCATTTTTCCATGGAGAATTATTCCATTTTTCCGCCAGAGGCAAGATTCTAGGGAAAATGTAAAAAGCTCCTTGAGGCTTGGTCGTTGATATGCCCCTGATCTGATTGAATCTCTTGTAGCAATAGTCTCTTCTCTGCTTCAGTTTGCTGTTTGTCTCTTTGAGATAGTCTTTTGGTCCGTGAAGTGCTGCCAGCGCAGCTCTCTGGCAGATCGAGTTTGGACAGAGCCTTGCCCTTGCTAACCTAACGAAGCTCTGCTTTATCTCTTCAAGCTTTCCATTTGGGGAATTAAACATTGCCCAGCCGATCCTCCAACCCGGAGAAAGGTAGGTCTTGGATAACCCGTTGAGAGTTACAATTGGCAGATCTTTTCCGATCGATGCTAATGTGAATTGCTCTCCCTCGTAAGTTAACTCATCGTAAATTTCATCTGAGATAATAAACAAATTACCCCGAGACCCCGCCTCATCGCATATTGCCTGCAGAGCCCGCCTGCTGTATAATGCACCCGTGGGGTTATTAGGATTAATGACTACCAAAGCTTTTGTTCTCGGTGTTATCTTCTTCTTGATATCTTCTAGGTCGGGCACCCAACCCTCAGCTTCGATAGTTCTGTAGGCAACAGGCTTGGCATCAACCAAAGGAGTTGAAGTTATGTACTGGGGATAAACTGGACCGGGAATCAGGATTTCATCTCCGGGATTGAGAGCTGAAAAATAAAGCAACTGAATGGCCTCTGTGATTCCTGCTGTAACACAGAGGTCTTCTGCTTCGTATTTAACGCCATTCCTCTCTAATTCTCTCCCAGCTACTGCTTTCAATAACTCTGGATAACCTTCGGAGGGGGTGTATCCATTCCAACCATCTTTGGTGGCCTTCCCAATAGCTTCCTTCAGATGGGGAGGAGAATCAAAGTCATAAGCGCACGGATCACCTATGTTTAGCTTTAAAATCTTAATTCCTTTTTTTTCCAGGATCCTCGCAGGCACGGTAACTTCCCTTATAGGGTAGTGGATCTGCTTCACCCTTTCGCTTGGCTCAAATCCCATATTCTTTGCTAAGCGTCATAACTTTATAAGCATTTTGTTTCTTTGTACCCTACCAATTAGTTTATAAACATTTTTTGCATTACATATTATGGTAATGATGGATTCATTTCCAAAAATTGGTATCACTGGGTTACCTAATGTAGGAAAAACGGAGACTCTCGTCAAAATTGTTGAGAATCTTGAAAGGGCTGGTTACAAGGTTGGAGGAATGCTTACCACACCCATCAAAGAGGATGGAAAAAGGACAGGATTGGTGACAAGAGATTGGCGGACGGGAGAAGAAAAAATTTTTGCCCTCACTGACCAAGATTCCAGTTACAGAGTGGGTGAATATGGAATAGACTTGAAGTCTCTCGACACGGTGGGAACCAGAGCGATTCGGAAAGCAATTGAAGATGATTCGATAGACATAGTGATAATTGACGAAGTTGGAAAGATGGAAATGCTTTCTGAGAAATTCTGTGAAATAGTGAGAGAGGCGCTGGACTCAGACAAAGTAATCATCATGACTCTCCACAAGAAATCTAGAAATTCACTGCTTCAAGACATAAGACGCAGAGATGACATCAGGATCTTGGAAGTCACTCAGGTGAACAAGAACTTGCTACCATATAAAGTGGAAAAAATCTTGAAATCCTGCTGAATGGTAATCGTAGAGGAAGGAAAGACAAGGCTATTTCTGCCCGAATTGCTTGCTTCAAGGCTCGGCCCTGCCAAGCGAAAGATAATCTTTTACAATCCAGCAATGGAATTTAATAGAGACCTGTCTATCCTGCTGCTTCAAGTACTCATAGCTAAAGAAAAAAGGAGATTGAGAATCCTGGATGGACTGGCAGGATCAGGAGCAAGAGGCGTGAGGATAGCGAAAGAAGTCGAGGGTGAATTCGAAGTTTTTGTAAATGACAGAAATGAAGAGGCTTGGGGGGTTATCAAAAAGAACATTGCTCTGAATCGGGTTTCAAATGCCTTCCCACTCAACAAAAATTTAAATCAGCTACTCAACGAAGAAAAATTTGATTACATAGACATTGACCCGTTTGGATCTCCGGTGGGATTTGTTGACAATGCTTTTTGGGGGGCACGCAGAGAAGCGGTTATGGGAATAACTGCGACTGATCTCGCGGTTCTGTGCGGCAGGTATCCCAAGGCATGCTTGCGAAGGTATGGAGCACAACCTTTAAGATGTTCTTCTATGCACGAGCTTGGCTTAAGAATACTAATAGGATTCATTGCCAGATCCGCCATGAAGTATGACCTGGGCATAAGGCCCTTGCTAAGTTATTTTGAAGGCCATCACTTCAGAACCTATTTTAGAATTGAGAAGGGAGTTAAGAAAGCAAACAATAATCTAGAAAACCTTGGTTGGATTGAAAAACTAGAAGAGGGGTACGAAGTTCATAAAGAACCAACGGGAATAAACAGCAAAAGGCATGCAGGACCATTGTGGACGGGCAAAATTCGTGACCAAGAACTTGTGGAAATGATGCTAGAAGCCTTGCCAAGCAAATCTCTAAAAACCAAAAATAAAATTGAGAGAATGCTAAAGTTGTTTTTGGAAGAAAATGAGGTATCAACTCCTTTTTTTTACCGAACAGATGAGCTGGCGAGCTTGTTTCATTGCTCTGCACCTCCTTTAGGAAGGACAATCATCTCAATCAGAGAGAGAGGTTACCGTGCAAGCAGAACACACTTCAATCCCACGGGACTTAAGACAGATGCACCTTTAAAGTCCATTAGGAAATTATTTATCAGCTGACTTTAGTAAACTTACCGTCAAACAATCTATCTCTTTCGTGTAAAAAACTATATAGCTCTTTAGCATTATAGGAGCTGAAATCAAGACAACCACAAAACTTTGGAAAGGAAATTGCCAGGGTGGCAAGGCTTCTTTTTGAAGGAAGATAAAAAGAAAAAAGGTGAATTGATGGACAACAAAACTAAGACAATTGGAGAGATGAAAAGGGCACATCAAGTATTATCTACTTTCGATTTTGAGCCGGGAAGAGTAGAGAAAGGTTACACAGATCGGCGTTTATGTATTAATCTTTCGGAAAATAGGATAGAAAGTAAGTCTATCGCCCCCGAGATAAAGGAAATTTTTACTGGGGGTCGGGGTTACGGCTTGTGGTATTTGTGGCAGGCGGTGTCTCCTGATACTAGATGGGATGACCCAGAAAATGAGATAATTATAGGGACGGGCCCTATTTGTGGGATTACTCAATATGCGGGATGTGGTAAGAGTCATGTGGTCAGCCTGTCTCCTGAAACTGGTAGCGTCAACGACAATAATTGTGGGGGTTATTTTGCTCCTTTCCTTAAGTTTTCTGGTTGGGATCTTCTAGAAATTCAGGGAAAGGCTAAAAGAGATGCGATAATCTTTATTGATGGGGGTAAAGGAAAAGTTACTATTGAAGAAACCCCTTATGAGGCTATCGATACTTATCTTCTGGTCGAACAGCTAACTGAAATGTATGCCGAGGATGAAAAAGATAAAAGGAACATCAGTGTGGTTTCTTCAGGAACAGGGGCACAAAATACCAGGTTGGGTATACTTAACATTAGTTGGTACGATCTCCGCCGTAAACACACTAGGATTAAGCAGGCAGCAAGAGGCGGCACAGGTACTGTCTTCCGAGATAAAAAGATAAAGGCTTTAGTGATAAAATACGCAGGGGTAAAAGCTGATTCTAATAAAGTGGCTAACCCCGATCTTATCAGAAAAGCGGGCCAAAGGATAAGTAAAGAAATTTTAGCTTTGGATCATTCCCAAAACAGAATGAGAGAGATAGGTACTGCTCACCTAGTGGATGAGATGCAGGACCACGATTGTTTACCTGTTTGCAATTATAAATACGGGTCCCATCCAGATGCTCACAGAATCGAGTCTGAAGTTTGGCAACAGAGAATAACTCAAGACGAGCCAAATGACTCTTGTTGGATAGGGTGCACCTTACGTTGTTCACATGGAGTAGATAATTTTGAGTTGAAAACAGGACCTTTAAAGGGGCAAAGAGTTTTGGTAGACGGTCCAGAATATGAAACGATAGCTGGATTTGGAGGAAACTGCGGCACTTTTAACCCTGATTTTGTCCTTGAAGCCAATTTTTATTGTGATAACTATGGATTAGATACGATTGCTGTGAGTACTTGCACCGCCTTTCTGATGGAGTGTTATGAGGGAGGGATAATTAACAAAGAAATTACCGGGGGTTTAGAGCTTAACTTTGGCAATGAGGATGCGGCACTGGAACTAATTCATCAAATGTCCCGAGGGGAAGGATTTGGTAAAGTTGCTGGTCAGGGAATTCGTGTTTGTAAACAATTGTTTACAGAGAGGTATAATGCGGACCCAAAGTTTTTAGAAGGCATCGGGATGGAATGCAAAGGGATGGAATTTTCCGAGTATGTAACCAAAGAAACTTTAGCTCAACAGGGAGGGTATGGTTTAGCAAACAAAGGGCCACAGCACGATGAGTCCTGGCTTATTTACATGGATCAGGTAAATAATCAGATTCCCACCTTTGAAGATAAAGCAGAAGCACTTCATTATTTCCCGATATTTCGTACTTGGTTTTCTCTTGTGGGCCTCTGCAAACTACCCTGGAATGATATTGAACCTGCAAATAATCAGGAAGTGCATCGGGGCATAAAAGCAGCCAAGGTACCAGAGCATGTAGAGAGTTATGGTTGGCTCTTTGAAGGGGTTACTGGAAAACCACTCACTCCTGAAGGGCTAATTCTCCAATCAGAAGCAGTATACAATTTTCAGCGCTTGTTTAACCTAAAGATGGGTCATGGTACCCGAGAGGATGATGCGATTCCTTACCGCTCCATGGGTCCTGTGACAAAAGAAGAATACGAGTCCAGAAAGGAACGCTATGATGAACAGCTCAAAAAGATGGTTGGCTTTAATCCCGAGGATAGATCAACAGAAGAGAAAATAAGGGCACTCCGGGCCTATAAGGAATCTCAGTATGGAAAGCTTTGCGATGCTGTGTATAGACGCCGGGGATGGAATTCCAATGGTGTGCCCACTCTTGAAACTATTAAAAGGCTGAAGATAAACTTTCCAGAAGTGATTGAGCTTGTAGAAAAATACCAGCATGAGAAAGAGGAAAGAAGAAAAATTTAAAATTAATGAGAAATAAATGAATCCCGCGCGTTCAACGTGGGAGAAATTGGGTCTTCAGCGATTAGGAAGGCCTTTAATAAAGTTGATGCTTTGCAGAGTGAGGGTAACAAAGTGGCAAATTTCT
>DUKC01000157.1:0-1187 GCA_013329495.1 Thermoplasmata archaeon | reverse complement strand
AAGAAACTAAGGGAGAATCTTAAACCAAGGAATAGTTCACCATGGAGGAAGTTTAGTTGGAAAAAGTGAGGCACAAAAGATGCTAGAAGATTGCTTAACAAAAGGAGGATGGAACAAAAGGGAGAATAAAAATCCTTTTTGAATGTTTTATCTTCCATGTTCTTCTATGGCTTCCGGTTCTTCTATAGTTTCCTGTTCTTCGACCTCTCTAGGTATACCCATTGTCACTTCTCCAGCCTCAAAGGTATATTTTGAGGGATAAGCAGTGGATAAAGAGTCGACTGGCGTAATCAAAGTTTCCATCGCACTATCGTCCCTTTTCAAGAAATAGTCAAACCACGCTGTTGTGTATTGCAAAGTGGTAGAGTACTGCCATGGCGCCCGCGGATATAAGGGACCGAAAAAGGTTGTGAAACCGAGACCTGTGCCCGCCTTGATCATTATCAATTGTTTGGGTGGATTTGCTACCTCATACAAAGGCAGAGCCTCTACAAATCCAAGACCTGCTAAATCCAGATCTCCACTTATTATTTGAATAGGCACTGTTAGTTTATCAACGGAGGTGAGATCACCCTTGGAGATTACTACAACCGCTTTGATTCTATCATCAATTTGAGGTGTCATAGTGGCTACGACCCCCCCAAAAGAATGACCAATAACTCCTATGCTGTCCCCATCAACCATCTTTTTAAATGGATCTTTGTTTGTTAGATAGTTTATTGCGGTCATAAGATCACTTGACCATGTGCCATTTATAGCCTCTATTCTTGAAAGCAGGGGATTGGACTGGTGGGTGGGCTCAAAAACCATGGCAACATAACCGTTAGCAGCCAGACCTTCGCATAGCCAACCGTACATTTCATTCCAACCTGCGATTCCCTCTCTTCCAATCAGCACCACGCCGGGATGTTTCAAGGTTTCTTCGCCAAGAGGCCAATAAATAGATGCTTTTGTTGAATTGTACACAACTTTTGCGGACCCAACTGATTTTAAACCTTCGATCTTAGCAGGCTTAATCGGTTTAATCTCTTTCTCACTGGGCTTCTCTGCTAATTTTTCGAATGGATAGGTGAGGTATACGACCGTTAGGGCGATTACGACTCCGATGATTACTAACAGGAGTAACCACCTCTTTATAGGGATTTTGATTATAACGCTAGGGACCTTTATCCTTTTTCCCTCTCCCG
>DUKC01000114.1 GCA_013329495.1 Thermoplasmata archaeon | reverse complement strand
GATCTAGCATCGCGAGTTGAGGCAATGATTGGAGCCAAAGGAATTGCAAAAAAAATAAGAGAACAAATGAAGATCAAAAATAGCAGAGAAGAAGTGGCTCTGCAAATATCAAAAGAGACAGGGGCCAATGAATTTGCCAAGAGTGGATCTGTTTCTATCGCGATTGACAAGGCCGTGAGAAGCGGTCTTGCGGTGTTGACAGGTGGGGTGTTGGTTGCTCCGATCGAAGGAATTGCGGGAGTGAAGATAAAGAGAAACTCAGATGGTACTAGATATGTAGATCTCTTTTTTTCGGGGCCGATTCGCTCAGCCGGAGGTACGGCACAGGCTCTAACTGTGCTGATAGCAGACGTTGTGCGAAGAGAGCTGGGTATTGGCAGATACACACCAACAAAGAAAGAAATTGAGAGATACAAAGAGGAGGTTTCTCTATATAAACAGGTTGCCTCACTGCAATACTCACCATCACCCGAGGAAACAGAAGTGATTATCAGGGGATGCCCGGTTTGCATCGATGGGGAGCCAACCGAATCAAGAGAGGTCCAGGGGAACAGGGATCTAAAGAGAGTTGAGACGAACAGGATAAGAGGGGGAGCCATGCTGGTTTTGGCTGAAGGGTTGTGCCTCAAGGCACCAAAACTTCAAAAATTGGTCAAACGGCTTAACATACAAGAATGGGATTTTTTGGGAGAGGCACTTGACGAGAGAGAGAAAAGCAAGGGCAAAGGGACTCTCGGGAAAAACGAGGTACGCCCCTCAGCAGCCTACATAAAAGAGATCATCGCAGGCAGACCCGTTTTTGCTCACCCCTCTAGAGAGGGCGGCTTTTGTTTAAGATACGGCAGAGCGAGAAACAGTGGATTTGCTTCGGTCGCCGTCAACCCTGCAACGATGTGCTTGCTGGACAACTTTCTTGCCATTGGTACGCAGATCAAGATGGAAAGGCCTGGAAAAAGCGGAACCATTGCTTCGTGCGAGGATGTAGAAGGACCAACTGTTTTAATGAATAATGGGGATCTGCTTCAAGTTAGCAATTTGGAGGAGGCGAAACAGATCAAGTCGAAGGTGCGGGAAATTACAGGAGTAGGAGAGATGCTAATACCTTACGGGGATTTTCTTGAAAATAATGTTTTATTGATACCAGGCAAATACTCCCTCGAATGGTGGATCCAGGACTTGGAAGACGGGTTGGATGTCCTACCGACGGAACAGACCCCTGAAAAAATAAAAGAGGCAGATGATAAAGCAGAGTGCATACTAAGGGAAAGATTTGATGATGTCGATGTTAGACAACCCTCGGCAGAACAGGCCTTTGCCATCAGTTCAACTTTTGATGTTCCTCTTCACCCAAACTACAACCTGTTTTGGCACGATTTGACCTTGGAGGAAGTGTCAGAACTATCGCAGCACATAAAGGAAAAAGGGAAGTATGAAGAAGGGAAGTTGGTGCTGCCTTTTGAGGATTCAATAAAGAAGCTGGTAATTAAGCTCGGTGCGTTGCACCTGCAAAGAGGAGATTTCCTTATCTTCGAAAAATATGCATACCCTCTGATCAGGGGATGTGGATTTGATGTTGATAAGGGAGGAATATACGAAAAGAGAAGTTTTGACCAATTTGCAAACGCGGAAATCTTGACTCTGGATTTGGTGTCAAAGCTATCAAGCGTGAAAATTATGCCCCGTTGCTTAACTAGAATCGGAGCGAGAATGGGCCGGCCCGAAAAAGCGGCACCGAGAAAGATGCAGCCATCCCCCAATCTGCTTTTCCCAGTTGGAAATTTTGGGGGAAAACAGCGGATCTTACAAGAGGTTGCAAGGAACAAAGAGACAAGCCTGGAGATTGGCTTGCGCAAATGCAAAAAATGTGGACTTGAAACCTATTTGTTCAAGTGCAGCAGATGTGGGACCCATACATATCCACCGAAAAGAAGAATAGTAAAACAGGAGATAGATCTATCGAAGGAGCTAGCCGATGCCCAAGAAAATTTGGGGGAGTTTGTTCTCCAAAAGATTAAAGGAGTCAGGGGTCTCGTATCAGAGAGCAAAACACCGGAGGTCTTGGAAAAGGGCATACTGAGAAGCAAACAAGGGGTTTGGGTGTTTAAGGACGGAACCGTACGTTTCGACCAAACAAATGCTCCCCTAACTCATTTTAAACCTTCGGAAACGGGCACTTCCATCAAAAAGTTGAAGGAACTCGGCTACACCCACGACTGCTTCGGAGAGGATCTGAAGGACAAAGCTCAATTGTGCGAACTCTTACCCCAGGACATTATACTGCCTTTAAAAGGGGGAAAGTACCTATTGGCTTCAGCAAAATTCGTGGATGATCTTCTTGAGAAATTCTATGGACTGGATAGATATTATAACGCAGAAAACCTCGAAGATATGGTTGGTCAGTTGGTCATAGGTCTCTCGCCCCATACCTCGAGCGGAATAGTCGGCAGGATAATAGGTTTTACTCGAGCGGGGGTGGGTTGGGCTCACCCTTATTTTCACGCATCAAAACGGCGTAACGCGGATGGGGACGAAGATGCGGTTATGCTCTTGATGGATGCTCTTCTGAATTTCTCTCAATCGTATTTGCCAGAAAAAAGAGGAGGGAAAATGGATGCCCCTCTGATTTTGACGACTCGAATTAATCCTCTAGAAGTGGATGAGGAAGTTCACAATTTGGATATGCTTCCGAGATATCCTCTGACGTTTTATCAAGCCACCCTCCGACAAGCTCATCCCAAGGATGTCGAAGAAAAGATGAGGTTGGTCAGCACATGCTTGGGAACGAAAGACCAGTACGAAGGATTTTACTTTACTCACCAGACAAGTGATATTGCATCTGGCCCGTTGGTTTCAGCGTATAAAACTCTGGAATCGATGGAAGATAAGATTCGTGCACAACTGGAGCTCGCAAAAAAAATAAGGGCAGTTGATGAGAATGATGTGGCTTCAAAACTCATCAGCTCTCACTTTTTGAGAGACCTGGTTGGCAATATGAGGACCTTCAGCAAGCAATCATTTCGTTGCCTGAATTGCAATGCCAAATACAGGAGAGTGCCCCTTCAGGGCAAGTGCCTAAAATGCGGTGGAAAACTGACGCTCACTGTTCACGAACTGTCAATAAAGAAGTATTTGGATATTGCAAAAGAGCTGACGCAAGACTACGAAGTTCCGTTTTACCTGAAGCAAAGGCTCAAGCTTATTGAGGCAAATCTTGATTCTATGTTTGAAAAGGGCAGAACTAAGAAAACAAAGATCACAGATTTTCTGTGACCTGTATTTGATAGAAGTGGATTGTTGCAGGAATGAGTTATCCAATATGGCTTATGGAAATTTTCGTTGGTGTATCTCTCTTCTCACAAACAATCCGTACTCTTTGAGAGAAATTGCCTGCCTCCCCCAAAAATTGATTGCATTCTGTATCATCACACTTTCCTCATGCACATAACAACTACAGCATCACGTCACTGTCTTTTCTGAATTAAAGACTGATGAGTTAAAAAATAAAAAAAGGT
>DUKC01000050.1:3351-17623 GCA_013329495.1 Thermoplasmata archaeon | reverse complement strand
TCCTACGAAAAAAATTTAAAGTCGGACGGCTTATTTAGTTTGGGGTGATAAGGAGATGAACAAAATATTTGAAAAACCTGTTGCAATTCTTGGCGGGGGCGCCACTGCCCAGACCTTTGCAGCTGATTTTGCTCTTGCTGGGCACAAAGTTCACTTATATGAGTCACCACAGTTTGCTGAGAAAAGCTTAGGAAAAGTTCTTAAAACCCATGAGATAGAGCTTGAGGGCAAACAAATCAATTTCAAGGGGTTTAGGAGAACAGGAAAGGCAAAGATTGATGTAGTCACCACAAAAGCATCAGAAGCACTAGGAGGAACTGGTTTGATAGTTGTGTCTGTTCCATCAATAGCTCATAAGCCCTTTTTCGAAAAAATGATTCCTTATTTAGAAGATGAGCAAATAATAAGCATATTCCCAGATAATTTCGGCTCTCTGATATTGAAAAGAATGATGGAAGAGAAAAACAGCGAAGCCAAAGTCATAGTTGGAGGGTGGAGTTCGCAACCTTATGGAACGAGGGTAACAGAGCCAGGTAAGTTGGATTGTATTATGAGAATTCGTACCCTCTTAGGTGATGCCTTACCAAGCAAGGATAGGGACAAGTTCTTCGAAGCTTTAAAAGAAATCCCTGCTTTTGATGGGACAACTAATCTTGAAAAAGGAGATACTGTAATTGGAGTTGGTTTATCCAACCCAAATCCAGCTGTCCACACTCCTGGTTCTATCCTTAATGTAGGAGCAATGGAGGTTTCGGAAGAAGAGGGTATTTTGGGAATTCCAAAGGGGGGGTATTCTATGTACAAATATGGAATGTGTCCTTCAGTTGCGAGGACCCAACTTGCTTTTTATCACGAAGAAAAAGAGATCGCAAATGCGTTAGGAATAAAAATGGTCGAGTACACTGATGAACAATTTTTTTGGAAAGGCAGCGTTATGGGCATTGAATACCTAGCTCCATTTATTGATGTGGTCATGCCACCAATAAAAGGCCCTCTTTCAGTCAAAGACAGGTACTTTACCGAAGATATACCAGTTGGTTGCAATGTTCGTTATCAACTAGCTAAAAAATTAAAGGTCGAAGTACCCGTAATAGAATCAATAATAAGGTTAGGGTCTGTCATATGCGAAAAGGATTTCTTTAAGGAGGGAAGATCGCTAAGAGAGATAGGGCTTGAAGATTTGAACAAGGACCAGATATTGCAATATGTCAGAGAAGGCGTAAGGTCGCGACATCCCTCAGGGTCTTAATTTAGGAAAATGCAGAAGACAGGGCCCTTCGATAAACTCGCCGCTGGTAAATTTGGAAAGTATATAATTCCAGGAATTGTCTTTCAGTCTGTGCTAATTGCTGGAGGATATGCAAGTGATGAGTCTGGTCATAGTTGGAAAGCACTCAGATGAGTTAAATCCAGTGCTTTCGGAAAGGCAAAAGAACGACGAAACAAAAAGACCAGAAAGGCTTCCATTTGAAAAATTTGTTTATAAAAATAAATACAAGAAATAAAAAAGGTTTGAATAAAAAATTGCCCTTATATTTTTCCGCTGATCTCGAATTGTGCCAAGAGCGTATCTAACAGAATGAAATCTGAAAAGACAAAAGCAATTTTAGGAAAGTTGTAAGGAAATTATCTTTTTATTAAGATTTTTCTGTTTGTATTGCTGACCTAATCAAAAGACAAATTTAAAAACCAGTAGATCAATTGAGATACATGCTGGATTTTTTTCAAAATCTAAACCCAATAATGCAAGCTCTGATAGCAACATGCTTCACATGGGGGGTAACTGCTGTTGGCGCTTCATTGGTTTTTGTCACAAAAAGCATGAGCAAAAAGCTACTAGATGGAATGCTGGGTTTTACAGGTGGGGTCATGATCGCTGCCAGCTACTGGTCTTTGCTTGCTCCCTCGATAGAGATGTCTGCAGATCTAAACTTACCAATCTGGTTCCCTGCCGCAACGGGATTTCTCCTAGGCATGATTTTCTTGCGCATATCAGACAGACTTATCCCTCACCTTCACTTGGGTTTTCCCTCTGAAAAGGCAGAAGGAATAAAAACAAGCTGGAGGAGGACCACTCTTTTGATTCTTGCCATTACCCTCCACAACATCCCAGAGGGGCTTGCTGTTGGAGTTGCATTTGGAGCGGTTGCCGCAGGCTTTCCGGCCTATACCCTACCGATGGCGATCGCTCTCGCAATTGGAATTGGCCTTCAGAATTTTCCGGAGGGAATAGCTGTGGCTATGCCTCTGAGACGAGAGGGAGTCACTCAGAAAAAAAGCTTCTGGTATGGCCAGCTTTCGGCTGTGGTTGAACCAATAGCAGGAATAATCGGCGCAGCCGCAGTGATCTTCATGCGTCCTATTCTACCTTATGCGTTGAGCTTCGCGGCAGGAGCGATGGTTTTTGTTGTTGTTGAGGACGTCATTCCTGAGTGTCAGCTAGGAGGAAACACAGACATAGCCACGATGGGATTTATGCTAGGTTTTGTTGTTATGATGGTGCTTGACATCGCTCTCGCTTAAGAAAAACAAAGCTTAAAAAGGAAGAGTTTATTATGCAACTGGAATGTTGGATCAATAAAAATTAAGGAGGTGAAAGAATGAAAGACTTTAAAGAATTGCTTCAGAGCGCAGACTGGAAAAGCGAGAAACACGTCCCAGTGATAGAGCTGTCTGAAAAAGTTGAGAAAGACAAGAGCATAAAAATAAGCGTTTGCGTTGGAAAAGAAATTCCACACCCCAACACGACCGCACACCACATATGCTGGATAGACCTGTATTTCAATCCAAAAGACGAAAAGTTCCCCTATCAGATAGGGAAGCTTCAGTTTGCAGCTCACGGCGCCTCGGTTCAAGGCGGAGATACAAGCACCGTCTATACACAGCCAGAAGGCTGCTTGACTTTCAAGACGAGCAAGTCAGGCACAATTTATGCAATGTCCTACTGCAACATACACGGCCTGTGGGCAAACTCGGCTGAGTTAAAATTTTAAAGATTGGTTTCTCCAAGTTTCCAACAGAATGGGCTACAAACTACATTGCTGCACAAACAGGCGTAGCAAAACATAAAAACAGATGTCGAAGGTCGTACTCAAACGCACTCAAATCTACAGTGTGCTAAAAATTGCAAGCCACAGCAAGCGAAAACTAGAAGAAGTGATTAGGAATTGCATATCACAATAGCTAACAAACCAAAGGGTAAGGCACATGAGAAATGTGATAGTTGATAAGGTATCGGAAGAGCTCTATCTCTTTAGAATGAATGATGAGGCGGTGAAATATTTTGAGGCGATGTGGGAGATACCTGAGGGCATCACCTACAACGCATATCTTCTAAAGAATGATGACGCGACCATCCTTTTTGATGGTTGGAAGAGAGAGTACGAAAAAGAGTTTGTTGGAGCACTGTCAAAGGTAATTGATCTTGAAGAGATAGATTATGTTGTTGTTCACCACATGGAACCTGACCACAGCGGCACACTTCCAAAGATACTCGAATTGAACAAACACAAGGCCACAGTCTTGGGCCATCCAATTGCAGGAAAATTGATGAGATCTTTTTACAACCTTGGAGACGCGGTCAAGTTCAAGGCTGTTAAGAATGGAGAGGAGCTCCAAGTAGGAAAAACGAGGCTGAATTTTATTTACGACACCTGGCTGCACTGGCCCGACACAATACTAACATACCTGCCAGAGTCTGAAATTTTGATAACATGCGATGCCTTCGGAGGTTATTCGATTCCAAAAACGATTTACGATGACAACGAGAATGTAGTTTCTGAGTATCTTCCCTACGCCAGAAAATACGTTGCCAACATTGTTGGGCATTTCAAGAAGCACATCATAAAGAGCATTAAAAATATTGAGGATGCTGGGTTAAAACCAAAGATTGTGGCTCCTGCACATGGGTTGATATTTAAGAACAATCCAGAAAGGATCGTAGACTATTATCTGAAGGTAGCGAAAGGCATTCCAGAGCAGAGAAAAGTCCTGGTTGTGTACGGCTCTATGTACGGATTTGTTGAAAAGGCTGTCAATCTCGCAATAAGAGAGATTAGGGATTTGAATTTTAAACCAAAAATTTTTAAGTTCACAGATAAGAGCTACGACAGTTTAAGCGATATTATTGGAGAGGTTCCTGATTGTGAAGCAATAGTGCTGGGGTTTGCAACTTACGAGTTTGATGCTTTTCCATACATGCAACATGTTGTCAGATCTTTCGTGCAGAAAACAAATTACAGCAAGCCAGTGCTTCTTCTGTCTGCCTATGGTTGGGGAGGCAGGGGCGTGAACAGGATAAAAGAACTTCTGTCAGACTCCAAGCTTAGGGTGGTCAGCGCCGTGGAGTTCAGCTCTGGCATAGTAAGGAAGGATGAGGACAGGATCAGAGAAGGGGTAAAAACGCTTTTAAACGCCTGAGCTCTTTAGATTTTGTGGTTAAACAAAAAGGATTGAAGAAAGTTGGACTTCCACCTGGTTCCTTGGCCTATGCGGGCAACGAAAAAAAGGAAAGGGTGAGAATAAAAGTTTTTTATTACGATAAAAACAAGTTTGAAGAGAGAGATGTAAAAAGTGATGAAATTAGGAAATTCTTTCCTCTCAAAGATAGACCTGGAGTCACATGGATAAACGTCAACGGTGTTCATGACGTCAGGCTCATAGAAGAGATAGGGAAGAACTATGGGTTGCACAAACTAGTGCTCGAAGACATTGTTAACACTGAACAGCGCCCGAAAGCAAACAATTTTGGTGATTATCTTTTCATAGTTTTGAAAATGTTTAGCAGAAAAGATAAGAGAATTGAAGTCGAACAGGTCAGTTTTGTTTTGGGAAAAAATTTTGTGATATCTTTTCAGGAAAGGGAGGGAGACGTTTTTGATCCGGTTAGAGAGAGAATTAGAAACGAAAAAAGCCAAATAAGGGGGGCGGGGCCAGATTCTCTTCTTCACTCCTTGATAGATGCGATTGTTGATAACTATCTCGTACTACTAGAGAAACTTGGAGGGGAGATAGAGATTTTGGAGGATGCGCTGGTCTCTGGAAAATCTAAGGAAGCCCTGGAAGAGATACACAGGCTAAAGATTGATCTAATACGTTTCAGAAAAGCTGTGTGGCCTTGGAGAGAGGCTTTTAGCAGTATTGAGATGATAGACACACCTCTCCTCAGAAAAGCAACGCGGATATACTTCAGAGATGTTTACGAAAATGTGATTCAGGCTATAGACACCATTGAGACCTACAGAGAAATGCTTTCGGGAATGCTTGAGATATATCTTACAAGTGCAAGCAACAGGATGAATGAAATCATGAAGATGCTGACGATCATTGCCACGATATTTGTGCCCCTCACGTTCATTACAGGAATCTACGGGATGAACTTTGCGAATATGCCGGAGCTGAGGTGGTATTTAGGATACCCAATGATTTTGCTTTTCATGCTTGCGATAGGGATTTCAATGTTGGTTTATTTCAGAAGAAGAAAATGGTTGTAGATGAAGATTGACCTCATAACTGTACCATATCACTCAGGACGAAAAAACGTTAGATCAGGGAGAGGACCAAACCGTTACATAGAGGCAGGCATTTCCAACGCTTTGGCAAAGCAAGGTAAGGAAGTGACAAATGCAGTGAGGAGGTTTGGTCGCTCCTCCTCTTGCTAGAGAAGCTGTTCGTTCACTCTTTGCGCGCTACAAGTTCTCTGTCTATCATGAACAGACCGCTGCCCTTCTCGCCGACAAGCTTTAATTTAGAGATTATTTCTTTGTCGTTGGCCTCTTCCTCGATCTGTTCTGTGACAAACCATTGGAGAAATATCTGTGTAGCATGGTCATTCTCTTTGATTGCAAGATCCACAAGATCGTTTATGCTCTTTGTAACGAACTCTTCGTGTTTCAGTGTCTTCTCAAACATGTCCAATGGAGAAGCAAACTCTGTTGGTGGCTGCTCAATGTTCGTGAGCTTTACCTGTCCGTCCTGATCATGGATGTATTCATAGAGTTTCATAGCATGCGTCACCTCTTCCTTGTATTGGACCATGAACCAGTTCGCAAATCCTTTTAGACCGATGTGGGTGCTGTGAGCAGACATGGAGAGATAGAGATAAGCAGAGTACATTTCCTTGTTGATTTGTTCGTTCAACGCTTCTTCTATTCTTTTCTTTAACATGTTTTCACCTATTATTTGTTAAACACTGTTGGATTATAACCTTTTCCATGTATCAAAAATGCTTGGCTCATAAAAATGTCCATGATCTGGGGGATTTATATCGTTTTGCTCCTTTTTCGCCCTGAGTTTGATGAACAGCCTCATCAACAGCATATGGGCAATGGTTATTTAAAAAAAGATAGTAGATTTCAATTCCACTATGGCCTGAGTTTAACCGTTGGTTTTATGTCTTCCATTTTGATTACCATATTTTTCTTATTGTTTCATAATTTCTTCAAACTCTCTCTTAAAAACTTCTGCATTTTTGATCGCTTCTTTTAAAACGAGGAGAGCTACTAAAGACAATTTAAACTTTGCGAAAGGCATAATAACTTCAAGAATGCTTTTAATTAAACCTTTAATTAGAAAGGTGGAGAACAAAATGGAAAGTGAAGAAGAATTTAAAATGCCCCTCTTGGGGGATGAGGCACCTGATTTTGAAGCGCAAACAAGCCAGGGAAAACTAAGGCTGTCAGACTTTAAGGGAAGTTGGCTCGTGATGTTCTCCCATCCAGGAGATTTCACGCCAGTATGCACAACTGAATTCATGGCTTTTGCGGAGCTGGCGGGTGAATTCAAGAAGAGAAATTGTGAACTTTTGGGGTTGAGCGTTGACAGTGCACCATCACACATCGCTTGGGTGAGAAACATTGAGGAAAAAACAGGAGTGAAAATACCATTCCCAATAATAGCAGATGGCAACAAAGAGGTTGCCAAGAAGTATGGTATGATTCACCCGGGACAAAGCGCAACAGAAACAATAAGAGCCACTTTTATAATAGATGCTGACGGAATTCTCAGGTTGATTCTGTACTATCCATTAACAACTGGAAGAAACATGCAGGAAATACTCAGATGCATTGATGCACTGCAGACAGCTGACAAGCATCATGTAGCAACTCCCGCAAACTGGAAAAAGGGAGAAAAAGTTATTGTGCCCTTTCCACTGGATCAGGAATCTGCAGAAGCCAGACTAAAGGAAGGCTACGAGTGCATTGATTGGTATCTCTGCAAAAAAGAACTGAAAAAGGAATGAAAATGCCCTGCATATTGCCCGATGGGAGCATCACTGAAACTGCCAAAAAGGTCCTGGCAGTGGCCATGACCGAAAAGAGTGTTGAAGAGATAGCAAAAGGCTCTAGTCTGCCCCTGTTTAGGGTAAGGAGCAGCATAAGAGAACTAATTGATGCTGAATTCATTGCAGAGAAAAACGGCAAATACTTGACTACCGAAAAGGGAAAAGAGAAAATATAGAGTTTTACACCGAATTAACAACAAGGTCCATTCAAGGAAGAAGCAGGCCTGTGATTTGCATGCAGACTTGAATGGCCGAGTTTTTATGCATATAACAAGAAGAAACCATGAAAAAAGTTAAAATGGTTGAAAGGTTTTCATTAGGGAGAATCCTGAAAAACCTTAGGAATTGTTTGTATCGCTAACATTAAGAAGGATTAACAGGGTTGTAATACCAGATCTATGGGGTGGAAAAGATGAAAAAATCAAGTTTTGAGGAGGTACCGATAGACAAACTGAGATGGCACTGTGACGAAAAGAGCTTGGGCTTTGAGTCAACGGAAGAGCTCAAAGCATGCACCCAAGTGATTGGTCAGAGGAGGGGGGTAGATGCCCTCAGATTGGGACTTGACATAGATAGCCCAGGCTATAACATATTCGTTTCGGGACTTGTTGGTACAGGCAGAAAGACAGCGATAAATTGCATTTTGGATAGCACAGAGCGGATAAACAAAGTTCCTGATGACAAGCTGTATGTGAACAACTTCAAAAATCCTGATTCTCCGAGGCTCTTAGGGTTACCTGCGGGACAGGGAAGAAAATTCAAGAGGAATATGGATTCTTTTGTCGAACATTTGGTCAAAAACATACCAAAGGCATTTGAAAGCGAGAGTTACAAAAGGAAAAGAAAGGAAGTTGTCGAAAACTTAAACAATAGAAGGAGAGAGCTGCTGCAAAACTTCGAAAAGGAGGTGTCTCAGAAGGGTTTTGCGCTGATTCAGGTAGAGATTGGGCCTTTTTTGCAAGGCCCGCAGTAGTACCCATGCACAAAGGAAAACCAGTGAGTGTGGAAGAGATTAATGCGTTGGTCCAGAGTGGAAAAATTCCGCGGGACAGTTTGATTGAAATTGAGAGAAAACAAGCAGCACTGGCCGAGAAAATGGAAGAGATCCAAAAGGAGATAAGAGAACTTGAAAAGAAAACGAGTGAAGAGCTCAAAAAATTGGACAGCGAAGCCGTTGCCCCTATAATCGAACAGAAGATAGGGGAGATGAAAGACAGATACAAAAACGAAAGTGTAAATGGATATCTGGAAGAGATAAAGGAAAATGTTCGAGATAATTTAGACAAATTTAGCAAGAAACAGGATGAAGAAGCTCAACCTATGCCGGGTGTGCAATTTTTTCAAGGAGACCCATATCTGGAGTATAAGGTTAATCTCCTCGTTGACAACACTGGCTCAAAAAGGGCCCCGGTCATCTTTGAGACCTCACCCACCTACAGAAATGTTTTTGGGACCGTCGAGGTTATACCTGACAGATTTGGAACCTGGAGGACGGATTTCACAAAGATAAAAGCAGGCTCGCTGTTAAGAGCTGACGGTGGATTTCTTATTCTCGAATCCCTTGACACTCTGATAGAGCCGGGTGTGTGGCCAGAGCTCAAGAGATCCCTCAGAAACAGGAAATTGGAAATAAAGAATTATGCACCATTGTACATGATATCGGTATCTGCATTGAAGCCTGAGTCGATCGAGTGCGATGTTAAAGTAGCAATGGTGGGAGATCCGTTTTTGTATAATCTTCTCTATGCGAGAGATGAGGACTTCAAAAAAATATTCAAAGTTCGTGCAGACTTTGATTCGGTAATGGATTTGGAAAAGGACAGCATTATGCAGTACGCAAGTTTCGTAAAAAAGGTAGCGTCAGACGAAAAACTGACACCATTTGACAAGAGTGCGGTAGGTGTGCGGTAGTGGAATACGGCGTGAGAGTGGGGGGAAGGAAAAACAAGCTTTCGACCCAGTTCAACCGCATAGCAGACATCTTCAGGGAAGCAAATTACTGGGCTCAGAAGGACAACAACTCAAAGGTTACCAAAGAGTATATCGAAAAGGCGATTGAGAATAGGATAGACCGCTCCAGACTCGTTGAAGAGAAGATTCAAGAAATGATCGAGGAAGGCATGATTATGATTGATCCCTCAGGAAAAGTGGTTGGTCAGGTAAACGGCCTTTCTGTGTATGGCATGGGAGATTATTCATTTGGGAAACCGTCCCGCATAACAGCAAAGGCATCGGTTGGCAGCTCAGGAATCATAAACATCGAAAGGGAAGCGGAACTGAGTGGCAGAATTCACAACAAGGGCGTGCTGATCCTTGCAGAATATCTTCGGTCAAGGTATGCTCGGGACAGACCCTTGGCTATTAGCGCCAGTCTCTGTTTTGAGCAGTCTTATTCTGGAGTGGAAGGGGACTCTGCATCCTCAACCGAGGTTTATGCACTGCTCTCTGCCCTTTCTGAACTACCAATCAGACAAGAGATAGCTGTCACAGGTTCAGTCAATCAGAAAGGGGAGATACAACCGATCGGAGGGGTAAATCAGAAGATAGAAGGATTTTTCGACGTGTGCAAAGCCAAGGGTGTGACTGGAACACAGGGAGTCGTGATACCTCACCAAAACATTGAGGACTTGATGCTCCGAAAGGATGTTGTAGAGACTGTAAAAGAAGGAATGTTTCACGTATATCCCGTGAAAACCATCGATCAGGGCATCGAAATCCTTACACAGATCAGTGCAGGAAAAAAGAGGGTTGGTGGAAAATACGAGAAGGGCACCGTAAACTACCTTGTAGACAAAAAGTTGCAAGAGTTTGCAGAAAAATGGAGAAGTTTTAGACTAGGTGGGGAGATAAAATCTTAGCGAAGGACTTTGGATTTCGGACAGAAAACCGGTCCACCGTCTCAGGTATGAAAGTGCCTACATCCTACTTAATCTCTCTCTCAAGTTCAATTACTCTGCATTAAAAAGTTAAGAATGAAGAAAGATTAGAGAAGTGATTAGAAATTCGGACATGAAAAAGGAAAATAGAATGCCACCCGGTCAGAGGCCAATTGAAGAATGGCCTGAGCTTCAATTTGGAATCGTACCGCACATTAATGCTTCGGAATGGAAATTTAGAATATGGGGATTGACAGAAAAAGAGAGGGAGCTGACTTTTGAAGGCTTTACTTCTCTTCCACAAGTCAAAGTGTATGCAGATGCCCACTGCGTTGAGGGATGGTCATTGATGGATAACCTGTGGGAAGGAGTTAGCACAAGCGTGCTAAAGGAGCTGGTAAGGATCCAGCCGGAAGCTAGATTTGTGATTGTGCACTGTATGGAAGACTACAAAACAAATCTTCCCCTAAATGACTTTTTTGCTGAGGATGCCCTTTTTGCGATCAAACACAACGGCAAACTCCTCACCCCAGAGCATGGATACCCGATAAGGCTTGTGATCCCAAAACTCTATTTCTGGAAGAGCGCGAAATGGATTGTAGGAATTGAGTTCACTAGGATGGACCGCTCTGGCTATTGGGAAAGCAGAGGATATCATAATCATGGCGACCCGTTGAAAGAGGAGAGGTATCGCGATTAATTAGAGGTTTTCCCTAGTTTAAGCAGCATCCATAGAGACCAGGATAGGCAAAAACCACGCGGGAATACTTCTAATATGCACAAAGAGTCTCAAGATGATTGGATCTTCGATTTGGGTGACCGAAGATTTAAAAAAATAAAAAAGAAGGGAAAAAGTGAAAAAGATCAAAGATATTACAAATAATATAGAAAATTTAGTCCTGAACGTCAATCAAGCTAGGAGAATGTAAGATGGATGCAGAAAGAATAAGATTCTTTTTACCGGAGGAAAAAAAGGAAGAAAAACATGCCGCTGATAAGGAAAAAACTTATGAGTTGATCATAGTTGGTGGCGGACCCGCAGGACTCACTGCTGCGGTTTATTCGGCGAGAAAAGCGATCGACACGCTTTTACTAACCAAAGATATTGGAGGGCAGATCCTCTTAACACAAGAAGTGGAAAACTACATGGGATACCAGTACATAGGAGGGAAAGAACTCATAGAAAAGTTCAAACAGCATGTGCAGCGGTTTCCTGTTGCTATGAAGGAAAAAACGGAAGTGGTGAGGATAACAAATGATGAAAAAACATTCACTGTCGAGACCAGGGACGGCGAAAGCTATCATGCCAAGACCGTCATAATAGCAGCTGGTAAACGACCTAGACCGCTCAATGCTAAGGGTGAAAAAGAATTGGTAGGGAAAGGAGTCACTTATTGTTCGGTTTGTGATGCCCCTCTGTTCTCTGGGCAAAATGTGGCAGTGATTGGCGGGGGAAACTCAGGATTAACGGCAGTTGTGGACCTGATCAAAATAGCGAAAAAAATATACCTAATTGAATCCTTTCCTTCGCTGAGGGCTGATGCTGTGTTGGTAGAAAAAGCGGAAAGATCGGATAAAGTAGAAAAATTTCTGGGGTATGAAGTGTTAGAGGTCTTGGGCAGGGGAAGGGTTGAGAACATCAAGATCAAACCGAAGCAGAAGGATGAGACAAAAACACTCCCTGTGACTGGGGTTCTCATCGAAATTGGTCTAATTCCTAATTCATACCTCGCAAAAGATCTGGTCAAACTTAACGATTTTCAAGAGATTCTTGTTGATTGTGCATGCAGAACAAGTGTTCCAGGAGTTTTTGCAGCAGGAGATGTCACCACGGTTCCAGAAAAACAAATTGTTGTCGCTGCTGGAGAAGGCGCCAAAGCTGCTTTGAGTTGCTACAATTATCTGTTGGGCTTGAGATGATGATGTTTCTGCATAGAGTTAAGCTTAATAAAGTGAAAAAGAATTAAACATTTGGAGAGGGGAAAATATGGCAGTCCTGAACGATGAGGTAAGGGAGCAGGCAAAGAAAGTGTTTTCAGAGTTAAAAAATAGAGTAAAGCTAGTGGACTTTACTCAAGAGGTCGAGTGCAGGTATTGTCGAGAGAATCGTATGCTGGCAGAGGAGTTGGCCAGCACGAGCGACAAAATCGATGTTGAAACATTTGATTTCGTCAAAGACAAGGACAAAGCTAGGGAGTGCAGAGTAAACAAGATTCCGGCGATGCAGGTGGTGGGAGAAAAAGACTATGGCATAAAATTTTACGGTTTGCCTGCAGGATACGAATTTGCTTCACTAATGGAAGCCATAAAAATCGTCTCCAATGGAAATTCCGGGCTTGCTCCCGAAAGCAAAGAGATGCTGAAGAAGCTTTCTCATCCAGCTCACATTCAGGTCTTCGTTACCTTGACATGCCCTTATTGCCCTCAAGCGGTCAGGTTAGCTCACAAACTAGCTTTTGAAAGCGAACTCATACAAGCGGATATGGTTGAGTCTTCTGAATTTCCTCATTTGGTAAACAAATACGGTGTTTTTGCGGTACCAAAAGTGATAATTAACGAGAGCATCCAATTCGAGGGAACTCTGCCTGAAAAGACCTTCATTGAGCGAATGCTGAGCTGAAAAAGAGGTATTCCGAAATCCAGCACTTAACCCAGATTAAACTTTGGTGATGCTAACACAAGTCTTTTGAAAAAATTCTCAGATGAATCAACTTTTCCAATATGTTTTTATTTCAATACGTGCTTTTATCGTGAGATGAGAGAAGAAGAGTTTAGTGTCACACCTTGGGAGGTCAAAGGCAAGGTAGATTATGACAGACTGATTAAGGAATTTGGTACAGACAAAATCGAAGAAGGTCTGCTAACTGAAATAAAGAAATACACACATGACCTTCATCCATTATTGAAGAGAAAAATTTTCTTTTCCCACCGCGATCTAGATTGGATTCTGGCGGAGTATTCAAAAGGAGTTAAATTTTATTTGTACACTGGAAGAGGCCCTTCAGGAGATGTTCACCTTGGACATCTTGTCCCGTGGATTTTTACAAAATGGCTTCAGGATAAGTTTGATGTAGAGCTCTGGTTCCAGCTCACGGACGACGAAAAATATCTCTTTGAGAAGAAATTGGGTATAAGGGATGCGAAGAAATTTGCACGTTCTAACGCTTTGGATATAATTGCACTTGGATTTGATCCAGAAAAAACCCATATATTTTCGGATATCCAGCTTTCGGGATTGCTGTATCCCCAAGCTCTCAAAGTCGCTAAGAGAGTTAATTTTTCAACCACCAAGGCCATTTTTGGCTTTAATGAGCAATCAAACATTGGACAGATATTCTTTACTTCAATGCAGGCAGTGCCTGCTTTTCTACCATCCGCTCTCGCTGAAAAAAACATTCCTTGTTTGATACCTCACGCTATCGACCAGGATCCGCATTTCCGTCTTGCGAGAGATGTTTTGCCAAAATTAGGTTATCTGAAACCCGCAGCAATTCACTGCAAGTTTTTCCCTGGACTTAAAGAAGGGGGCAAGATGTCTGCTTCCAAGCGGGAAGACGCGATCTTTACAACCGACTCGAAAGCGGATGTCAAAAAGAAAATTTCAAACGCCTTCACAGGAGGAGCCACCTCAATCAAAGAGCAAAGAACGAAAGGAGGAAACCCGGATAAATGTTCCATTTTTCAGTACTATTGTTATCTTTTTGAATGGGACGATGAAAAGCTTCAGACTATACGTAACGAATGCAAAGGTGGAAGCCTTCTTTGCGGCGAATGCAAAAAGAGGTTGATAGAGAGAGTGGAAAAATTCTTAGAGGACCACCAAAGGAAAAGAGAGGAAGCAAAAGATTTGTTGGACAAGTATTTGGTGGAGCACTCCAAAAAAATCTTTGAACTTTATGACAAGTGAGGAAAATGTCTGCCGGTCATTCTATTCCTTCTTTTATTAGTTTTTGGATCGGCAACTCTGTTTCTTTCTTCTAGCTCTATACAAATGCTTGACTTAGCTTTTTCATTTACCAAGAACTCAAAAGCGCATTGAACACTTGGTGGCACTAATCCTTCAGGAGGTGCTATCTCAAAGCTTATTCTTTGATTCGGTTTTGACAGGGCATTC